>JBKJSR010000037.1:0-4539 GCA_046594355.1 Bryobacter sp. | reverse complement strand
CGATGGAGATCCCCGGGCAAACCAAACCACAGACAGGCTCGCTTACACACTCACCCGAGGCCGTGGACGCCTGGGCCGCCGGGTTGGCGGAGCGCTTTGGCGGCCAGCCGGTCGCCGAGGCCGAAGCCGATACGGCGCAACTGAGTTTGCCTGGCGTGACGATCAAGCATAAGGGTGGCGAATTGTACGAATATGCCGTGCTGGTGACCAACTGGCCGGAAAGGGATTTGCTCGCCGTGGCGCAAACCTACCGGGACCGAGCCGGAGCCGGGAACTTGTTTGACGAGTTGAAAAATCAATGGGGCTGGACGGGCTTCACGACGCAGGATCTGAAGCGGAGCCAGTTGATGGCTCGCATGGTGGCGTTGATTCACAACTGGTGGTGCATCTTCACGCTCATACGAACCGGCGAGACTCATGGGGAGGCGATCACGACCCGGCCGCTGTTTCAGCAGGCAATCGCCCGCCGGACACGGCACACCAATCAGACCCACTTGTATATCTCGAGTATTCACGCAAAGGCCAGGCAAGCGGCACACTTACTGGATCGAATCAGCACCTGGTTGAAGCTATTTGTACAGCCTGCGGAGCAGTTGGGTTCAAAATCCGGATGGGGTGCCATGTTGCGCAGAATCTTTCAGGATTTCGGTGCGTTTCCCTTCGATCCGGCCCCTGAAGAAGGGGCGCTCGTGCCAGTCAACTGCTGGATCCAGAATAAAGGCTTCGGGCGCTTATTGCTCATAAGGGTCCTGTCCTCTTTTGTAGCACTCTGGCGGACTGTCGCATCGTGCCTGGAATCGTACCGCTGTAAGTGTGATTTTCATGTCGGCGACGAAGGTAAGGCGCTACTCTGGCTGCTGGATAGGAAGCACTCGCCTCACGCGAACCCAGTCTTGCTCCTGAATCGACAGAGGTCGATGCGTATTAAGTATCCGGGCCCCGCAATGGTAGACGGGCAGCAAGAGCGACCCGGAAGGCAATTGTGTAGGTTCCCCTTCAACCGCGCGACGGAAGACTTGCGGCCGCAGGCCATAGGCGTAACAGACGGCCCGGTAGGCCCGCGCTCCCAAAGTGACGACTGCATTCGGCGCGATCAACTCGATGGTCGGCCGAAGGAAGAGCTTGCCGCAGTTCGCGAACCATACCGGATCGACCGCTGCCTGCATGCCGCCCTGCTTCAGGCACAGGATCGCGTTGGTAAAGAACGCTATGCCTGCTCCCGAATTTGCCGCTGAAGGCGCGTGGATGCGCAAGCCCGCAACAGACATGAGATGCCGAAGCGTCTTGTTCGTAGGATTGCTGGGTGTGTCGCGACCTTTGTTCTTTAGAAAATATTTAGTGTCGCCCCAATCCTGCCCGACCACTAAGACTTCCGCGTGAAGGTTGCCCTGCCAGAGCGTCCATGGCCCAATTTGGCCGCTGTCGAACTTCCCACTTTCGCACTGCGAGGGATTGGTCAGCCCACGACAGCAACAGCATGCTTTTCGGCGGTTGACGAGCTCCGTGTACGCCAGTCGGACGGCGTCCGCATTCTTGGATTCCAACTTATCGGTATCCGCCAAAGCTCAATTATTCCGGCTCACTTGATTCAGTCGCGGCTCAGATGATTCCAGCGCCGGATTGCCCGGTTCTCCCGGTCCCATCCCAAAACACTGATCGTGGCCGTGCTCAGCGCAAACAATCGCGCATCGCGCGGGGGCAGACCGAGATAGTTTGCCGTCAGAATCCGCAACAGATGGCCATGCGCAAACAACGCGACATCTCCCTCTGCCTCCATCGCCATTTCAATCACCCGGCCCGCTCGCAAATAAACCTCTTCAATCGATTCTCCATCCGGACTTCCATGCGTCCAGATCGACCAATCGGGAATGCCGACCCGTAGATCATTCACCGTGCGGCCTTCTACCGACCCGTAGTTCCATTCCCGCAAATTATCCACTCGTAGCGCCTGCGCGGCAAAGCCGGCCAACTCACAGGTCCTTGCCGCTCTCTGCAACGGGCTTGTGTACACTGCCGCAAAGCTCTTGCTCTTGAGTGCTTCGCCAAGTTCGCGCGCCTGTCTTTCGCCCTCCATTGTCAGCGGAAGGTCTGTCCAACCGGTGTGCTGCCCGCTGAGGCTCCAGGCCGTCTCGCCGTGCCGTAAAAGCCAAATCTCGTGCTTCGTCCGCATTAGAGCGACTTCCGGATTGTAAAGTCATAAGCCGCCGTCCCTACAATTCCGCCGAGAAATGGCGCAAAAAAAGGAATCATCCAGATCCCGCTGCCATCGGTAAGACCATTATTGCGGAAGCCTGCCAACACCGTAAACAAACGCGGACCAAAGTCGCGCGCCGGATTAATCCCGTAGCCATGCATGCCGCCAAAGCTCATGCCGATCGCAACGACAATCAGTCCGACCAGCACGGGCGTTAACCAGGCCGGTGCCTGCAGGTTATTTTCGTCCGTCAGGGCCATTACGAGAAACAGCAGCAGTGCAGTTCCAATTACCTGGTCGATAAATCCTGCGACCGGCACGTCTGGAAATGCGGGAAAGGTGCTAAAAACGCCGGCGGTGTGGTCGAGCATCGGATCCTGCTTAAGGAAGGCGGGGCGGTAATTCAGATACACAATCGACGCACCCGCAAACGCTCCCGCCGTCTGCGCCAGCATGTAAGGCGCGACCTTACGCCAGGCGAAGCCACGGAAGATCGCAACCGAAAGAGTGACGGCTGGATTCAGATGCGCTCCACTCACGCGCGCGCTCACTGCAACGCCCATCATCACCGCCAGGCCCCAACCCAGCGTAATGCTTAAGTAACCGCCATTCACGATCTCACCGGCGCTCCCGGTGCCGAATAACTGTACCATCGCCACCACACCTCCTCCAAAAATCAGAATAATCATGGTGCCGATAAATTCGGCGGCGAGTTGCTGCATCAGGGTTGCGGGCATCTTGCGATTCTATACTCATCGATATGCCTCTGGTAATTCTGATTCCCGGTTTCGCGTTTCTTGCGCAGGCCCAACCCATGGCCCCGCAGGCTCTCGCCGAATACGTCAAGGCGAACTACACCAAATTTGAACACCGCGTTCTGATTCGCGTCGGTAAGCATCGCACTCCCTACAGTTGCGCGCCCTATGGTGCCGACAAGTATCGCCCCAGCCTCGGGCCCAATGAACTATTCGCCAGAGCGGCTACATATTCGTCTGTCAGGACGTAGGGGGCCGTTACCTAAGCGAAGGCGAGTTCATCGAGATGACGCCGCACAAATCCGTTAAGCGCGGTCCAGCGGATTTCGACGAGTCTTCCGACACTTACGACAGTATCGATTGGTTGCTCAAGAACATCAAGGGCAACAATGGCAAGGCTGGCATCATCGGCATTTCTTATCCCGCCCTCAAAACCGCTAGCCCCCATGCTCCTGTGATCGACCTGTTTCTCGGCGGCGACGCCTATCACAACGGCGCTTTTGTCCTCGCCGCAAACTTCGGCTTCTGTACTTGTTTCGGCAAGAAAAAGACCGAACTGGAACTGCCCGATGCCAATGCCCGCCACTTCGCTTTCGCTTCCCGCGATGGTTACGACTTTTACAAACGTTTCGGCCCGCTCGCTTATGCCGACGAAAAGTATTTCAAACGCGAAAGCGCCTACTGGACCGATCTTCTCGCCCACACCGCCTACGACGATTTCTGGAAGTCGCGCAATCTTACCCAGCATGTCAAAAATATCAGTCCCGCAGTGCTCACCGTCGGAGGCTGGTTTGACGCGGAAGACCTTCAGGGTCCGCTCCGTCTCGATGCCGCTCTCGAAAAGCAAAGCCCCGCAACCAGACATACCTCGTTATGGGCATCTGGGTGCATGATGGCTGAGTGCGGGGTGATGGAGACAAGCTTGGCAGCGTCCCTTTCAATCTCAAGACCTTTCCGTGCTTTCACGAAAAAAGTCGAATTTCCCTGCTTCGAGTTCCACCTGAACGGCAAGCCAGACCCCAAGCTCAGCCGCGCCATTATTTTTGAAACCGGCAGCAATCGCTGCGGCAACTTCGACGCATGGCCCCCAAGGGCGAGGCGAAAAATCTCTATTTCCACGCCGACGGCAAACTCGGCTTTACGCCTCCCAAGGAAACCGAAAGTTCCGCTGAATAGCTGAGCGACCCCTCCAGGCCCGTTCCCTTCGTCGCCTTCAGCACTCTCGGGATGACGCAATCCTACATGGTCGGCGATCAGCGCTTTGCATCTTCAAGCCCCGACGTCCTCACCTACACCTCAGACCTGCACACAGAGGGTCTGATCGTCGCCGGTCCCCTCAAGCCAAAGCTCTTTCTCAGTTCCACCGCAACCGATTCTGACTACGTCGTGAAGCCCATCGACGTCTATCCCGACGACTACCCCGAACTCGGAGGCTACCAGCAATTTGTGCGCGGCGAACCCTTTCATGCCAAGTTCCGCGATAGCTTTGAACAGCCAAAGGCGGTCGAAGCCGGCAAACTATTTGAACTGAATTTTACGATGTCCGATATTTGCCATGTCTTCCGCTCCGGGCATCGGATTATGGTGCAG
>JBKJSR010000021.1:0-2953 GCA_046594355.1 Bryobacter sp. | reverse complement strand
CTCAGACCGAAACCTTCGATCCCAAACGTTACACCCCTTACGAGGCCGGTCTCAAGAGCGACAAAGTGCTCTCGACTTTCCCTTCCATCCCTACCATCCTCGATGGCGTCCAGATCTCAAAAGGCCTCGAGCGCACAGCGCAAGTTCTCAATCGTGGCACACTCCTTCGCTCCCACCGCGTCGGCGATCTCGGTTTCATCCTCCACTCCCGCCACCAGTACCATTGGCACACCGGTTACGAGCCGCCACAGAGCGTCGCCGTGCCTCACATGGGATCCTTTATCAGCCGCACTCTGGGGCCCCGGAATCCCGACATTCCCGCCTTCATCGACATCGGCCAGAACCTCGAAATCGGTGGCGAAAGCGATAGCCTCAAGGCCTTCCACACCGCCGGCTTCCTTGGCAGTGAACATTCGCCGTTTTTCATCACCGATCCCAAAGACGCCGTCGCATCCACCCGGCCCAGCGAGTTCCTCGGCTTGGGCCGCTTTGAAAATCGCTACAAGTTCTACCGCGATCTGATTGAGAAATCTCCCCTCCGCGAAAGCGGCAGCAGCTTTCAAAAGGAGAGTCTCGCCCGCAGTTTCGACAACGCCCACCGGCTCCTCACCTCACCCGCAGCCAAGGCTTTCGACCTCAGTCTCGAGCGCCCGGAAATTGCCGCCAAATATGGAGACAGCCGCTTCGGCCAAGGTTGCCTGCTCGCTCGCCGTCTCGTCGAAGCCGGTGCCCGTTTCATCGAAGTCACCACCGAATACATTCCCTTCCGCTTCTGGGACACCCACGAAAACGGGCACTCGCGAGCCGAAGGCATGAAGGCCACCATCGACGGCCCCATCTCGCAATTGATCCTTGACCTTGAGCAACGCGGCCTACTCGATCGCACACTGATCGTGCTTGCCACCGAGTTCGGCCGCGACATGATGACCGAAGGCAAGCCCGGCCAGGAAGTAAAGAATCAGGTCACCGTCCCCGATGTGATGACTGAACCCAAACACTACGGCATGCACCGTCACTTCACCGAAGCTTCTAGCGTGTTGCTCTTTGGCGGAGGCATCAAAAAAGGCTTGGTCTATGGAGAAACCGCTCCCGAACGCCCCTGCCGGATTGTGAAGGATCCGGTCACGATCACCGACCTCCACGCGACAATTTACAGCCTGATGGGCATCGCCCCCGACACTGCTTATGAAGTCGAAAGGCGTCCCGTATACGCCACCAAAGACGGCAAGGGAAAAGTCGTCTCCGGCCTACTTGCCTGAGCCCAAACGCACGAACCAAGTGCGCTTGCTTACCTGCAACGCACAAGGAAACCGTCATAATTAGGGGATGCGTCCGCTGTATCTAACCCTTTGCTTCGCGGCCTTTCTTTCCGCACAAACTACGAAACAGAGTCCTGCCGACAAGTTCCGCCAGCTCGAAGAAATCCTGCTCACGCCCAACGAATACCGGGCGGCTTCCGGTGCTCCCGGCCACCGCAATCAGCGTTGCATCGGCTCGGAATCGATCACCTACAAGACTCTGGTTGCAACTCGATCAGAACATCTTCGAACCAGGCAGTGATTCGAACCTCACGCTCACCGCCCCCAGGATCCGTTCCCCGGCGGCTACAAAATTGCCAGCGTCAAAGATGCCGCTGGTGCCGCTCTCTATGCAGCATCGGAACCTCCTTGGCTCTGCAAGAAGTTCTAGAAGCCAGTGAAGCGAATCGTGCCGGCATTCTAGACATCTGAGCTGCTCCGTCAAGTGGCAAAGCCGATAAATTTGCTCATGCCCATTTTCTTCACCCACTTGATTTATACAGCTCGGTCGGCTTTCGGCTGAGGATTCTTTTGGGCAATTGACTTCGTGTAAACGAGTTCGCTGTACGGGACCTTGTCTTTCCAGCAACGGAAGAGGATGCGCATCCATTTGAACGCCAGTGCCCTGCGTTGGTGCTCATAATACTGGCGTGCCCACTGGGAGTCGGCCATGGAGTGCTGCGCCCATTCGTGGAAGGTCTGCCGCAGAAAGGCTGGGCAGGCCCAGCGGCAATGAACGTGATGCTTCTTGCCACTACTGGAAACGACAGGCACGATGCCGCTGTAGCACTGGATCTTATAAGCCGAGTCATAGCGGTCCCGTTGGCTGCCCAGCGCGGCGATCAGCCGGGGCGCGATCAATGGACCCACTCCCTGGAACGACTTCATGAGCGCGTAGTCCGGATGCTTCTTTGCCAACGCGTCAATCCGCTGGTCGTAATCCTGGATCGCCAGCAACAGTTGTTTCAGAAGGCCTGCCCAGGCAAGCACCGCGACACTATAGCCCGCTATGACAGCTTCATCGTGAGTGGCGGAAATCGCTTTCCGGCTTTCGCCGATCCGTTTGTCCAGATAGTCTCCTCCGGTGCGGCTGTTGTGTCTGGAATAAAACTTGTGGATCGTGGCGGGGCGGGACTTCTGAACGCCGGACAAGGTTGGCCAGCGTTCGAGGAACGCCACGGCGATGGGCGAGCCAAGCTCTCCGAACCACTCGAGGGCCTGTGGAAAATACATCTTCAAATGGGCGGTCAACCGATTCGTGCATGCGGTCTTCTGGTCGACCAGTTTGCGCCGTTCTTCCACAAGAAACTGGATGGTTCGAGTCTCGACGGTGTCGGGTCGAAGTGGCCGTAACTTGTCGCGATGCCGCGCCAAAATGTCGAGCAGTAGCTGCGCATCGATCGGGTCGTCCTTCGCCCCGGAGGGTCGAAAGCTCTTGCGGTAGTTCGCCAAGGTGCTGCAATGCACCGGATAAATGACCAGTTGCGGGTACTTGGTTAACAGGAACACGAGTGGTCCTCTGGATTGCTCGAGCGCCACGGCGACCGGCTGGCCGCCAAAGCGCTCCGCCAACCCGGCGGCCCAGGCGTCCACGGCCTCGGGTGAGTGTGTAAGCGAGCCTGTCTGTGGTTTGGTTTGCCCGGGGATCTCCATCG
>JBKJSR010000573.1:0-8575 GCA_046594355.1 Bryobacter sp. | reverse complement strand
GGTCGCTTTGGGCTCTTCGAGGCCCTTTGTCTTCCTATCGTAAATCTGGCCCAGATCGGCCGGACAAGTCGGGCCGATCTGGAAGGCGAGCAGGATTGCGAGCGGCTGGATCATGCTGCGTCGTAGACCGCCTTGGCGGCGGCGACGGCGCCGGCTTTGGGTTCAAAGCCATGGGCGCGGAGTGCCTCCTCGAATTTTTCAAGCAGGAACAGTGTGTCCTTCTCAGTTGCGAGAACGCCCATCAGGCCGATACGGAAAGCTTTGCCGGCCAGCTCGCCAAGGCCTCCCGCGATCTCAATGCCGTGGTTGTCCATCAGGTGCTTGCGGATCGCCATGTCGCTGATGCCTGCAGGCACCTTGGGAGTCATCAGGTTCCAGAGACGATGGCCGTCGGCGACATGCATTTCCATTCCCATCGCTTCGATACCGGCAACGAACGCCTTGCGGTTCTTGCGGTGCCGGGTGAAACGATTTTCAAGGCCTTCGTCGGCGATAACCGAGAGACCTTCATGAAGGGCATAGAATGCCGTGATGGGTGCCGTGTGGTGGTAGCGCTTGGCACCGCCAAAGTATTCGCTTAGCAACTTGATGTCGAGATACCAGGTGGGGATGATCGACTTGCGATCTTCGGTGAGCCACTTGAGGGCGCGTGGGCTGACGGTAAAGGGCGAGAGTCCAGGAGGGCAACCCAGGCCTTTTTGCGTACAGCTATAGGCGATGTCGATGCCGGTCTTGTCGATTTCGATCGGCATGGAGCCGAGGGCGGTGACACAATCGGCGATGACGAGCGCGCCGATTTCGTGCGCCGCGTCGCAGATGGCCTTACCATCGGTCCAGCAGCCGGTGGAAGTTTCGGCGGCAATGTAAGCAACGGTGTTGGGTTTTTCGCGAAGGATCGCCTCGCGCACTTCCGCAGGGGTCCAGGTTTCGCCCCAGGGTTTTTCAATGCGGATTACGGTAGCTCTTTGGCGCTTGCCCATTTCTGTCAAGCGGTCGCAGAAGTAGCCATTGGCGAAGACGAGAAACTTCGAGCCGGGTTCGACGAAGTTTGCGACTGCCGTTTCCATCCCACCCGAACCGGTAGCGGACATTGCCACCGTGAATTCATTTGCAGTCCCAAAGCATGTGTTGAGCCCTGTCTTAACGGCCTGCGTGACCTCGAAGAAGAACGGATCGAGGTGGCCGACGATGGGTTTGGACATGGCGTCATAGACGCGCGGCTCGACCATGGACGGTCCCGGTCCATAGAGAAGTCGCTTGGGTGGATTTAAAGTGGAAAGCATAGCTTTGATTTTACCGATTGACGACATACTCCCCCAGATCCCTCTTGAAGGGAACACCGTAATTGAGGCCGCGCCCGGTGCCGGCAAGACGACTCGCGTGCCCGCGTACCTCATGGATCGCATTGACGGCGACGTGATTGTGCTCGAGCCGAGACGGCTGGCGGCAAGGCTGGCAGCGCGGCGCGTGGCCTCCGAGCGTGGCGAGCGCGTGGGCGATAGTGTTGGCTATCAGGTGCGCTTTGAAGACTTCACCGGCCCGAAAACCCGGCTTCGTTATCTGACCGAAGGGGTGCTGAATCGGCGGCTGGCGGGCGACCGCGATCTGCGCGGCGTCTCGACGGTGGTGCTTGATGAGTTTCATGAGCGGCACTTGGAGGGTGATCTGGCGCTGGCTTTGTTGCTTGAATTGCAGAGGACGCGGCGCAAGGACTTGCGGCTGATTGTGATGTCGGCGACTCTCGATGCCGCGCCGATTGCCGCGCATCTCGGTGGATGCCCCGTGTTGCGCAGCGAAGGGCGTCTCTATCCGCTGGAGCTTCGCTACACCCCCGAGAGCGCACAGAAGCTCGACGAACGCGTGGCGGCTGCGCTTGAGAAGACGGCGGGCGACGTGTTGGTGTTCTTGCCTGGAGCGGCGGAGATTCGCCGGGCAATCGAAGCTTGTTCGAATCTGGCGCGGCGGCAGAACCTCCTGCTGGCACCGCTCTATGGGGAACTGAGTACTGAGGAGCAGGACCGGGCGGTGGAGAAGTGCGGACAGCGTAAGGTGATCTTTGCTACCAACATCGCCGAGAGCTCGATCACGATTGACGGCGTTAGCGTTGTGATCGATAGCGGTCTGGCGCGGGTGGCGAGCGACTCGAAGACGACGGGGCTCCCGCAGTTGAGCCTGGGCAGGATCTCGCGGGCGTCGGCGACGCAGCGTGCGGGCCGTGCGGCGAGGACCGGGCCGGGAGTCTGTATCCGGCTGTACACGGAGCACGATTATTTGAGCCGCGCCGAGCGTGGTGTGCCGGAGATTGTGAGCCGGGAACTGAGTGGGTTGGTTTTGCAATTGCGGGCAATGGATGTTCCCGAAACGTTGGCATTGCCCTGGATGACGGTGCCGCCGCCCGACGACTTGCAGCGGGCGGAACGCCTGCTCGACGAACTGGGCGCAAAGGGCGAGGCGGCACAGCGGATGGCCGAGATGCCAGTGCATCCGCGGCTTGGAAGGATGATGCTTGAAGCGGCGCGGCGCGGTGTGGTTGGCCCGGCGGCGCGTGTTGCGGCGCTGCTGTCGAGCGGCGACAGGGCACAGAATCCCGACTTGATTCACGTGGCGGAGCGGAGCTTGAGTCCTCATGCGGAAAAGATCGCCCGTCAGTTGGAACGGCAGGTGCGCGGCGGTCGCGAGTCGAAGGACTGGGAAAAAGGTTTGGCGGAATCGATCCTTGCGGCCTATCCAGACCGGGTAGCGAAACGCAGGAAGGGTGAAGAGTACATTGTGGCCGGTGGCATCAGCGCGAAGCTGGGCATGCCATTGCCGAAGCCGAGCGAGTGGATTGTGGCCGTGGATCTCGATGAGATGAGCGAGCGCGGCACGGTCATAATCCGTGCTGCGTGTCCCATTGAAGCGGACTGGCTGCTCGACTATCCGGTTGAGGCCATGGACCGCTATGTCTGGTCGAAACAGAATGAGCGCTTCGAGCAGGAGAGCGCGCTTGTGTTTCACGGATTGACGATTGAATCGAGTGTGAACCCGAGGCCTGTAACTGCCGAGGCGGCGAGGCTGCTCGGTGAGAAGCTGCGCGAGGTTGGATGGCGTCGATTCCTCGATGTCGAAGAGACCGAGGCGCTGTTGGCCCGGGTTCGTTTCGCTCAAGAGCAAGGTGTGGATGTTGGCTTTGACGAGGATCGGCTGCTCGAGCAGTTGGCGGCTTTGTGTTTGGGGCGCAGCGGGTTTGATCAAGTGCGCGAGGCGATCAAGAACGGCGAGTGGATGCCGCAGATGAATCAGTACCTGCTGGACCGCATGGCACCGAAGACGATTCCGCTGCGCGGCAAGCTGAGTGTGCGGGTGAATTACGTGCCGGGCCAGACGCCCTGGATTGCGAGTCGGCTGCAGGATTTCTGGGGCATGAAAGAGACGCCCAAAGTGGCCGACGGGAAGGTGGCGGTGCTGGTCCATTTGCTTGCGCCGAACAAGCGCCCGTTGCAAATGACGCAGGATCTGGGTTCGTTCTGGGCGAAGCTCTATCCCGAGATTCGACCTGGCCTGAGCCGCCGCTATCCTAAGCACCAATGGCCTGGCGGTTGAATGGGTCGGGGCCGCTCGACTGCAGCGAGTTCGTGCGGTTTGTATCTACTCTTGCCTGTGATGCCATAGCTTTGAATTCTTTCCCTGGTTGAAATTGGAGGACACCCGAGGGCACCATCCCGATTTCAGAATCTAGCAGTGGGAAGGGAGAGGAAATAGGCTGACTTTTGGAAGCCGTTGAATCGGCGGGAAATATATTTCTGGAATGTCTGTCAACGGCTTGAAAGCTTACTCCCCGCTGGGCAGTTCGTGAGGGATAAGCGCATAGACAACGCTATCAGGAGTCATTCATCGTCCGAGATCGGCGGGCCATTATCCCCGGCCGTGGCCAATTTCGATAAAGACGAAGCTGCCAGGAGCCGCTGCATCAATGGCTGCCGTAATTTTGCCGATCTGCTGCTTGACCACGCCCCAGTTATTGGTGCTCAAGACCAGCATTGCAATTCGGCGGCCCGTCAGATTCTGCTGATAGCTGAGTTCCTGATCCGCAGTGATGAACAGGTCGAAGCCCGCCTCTTCAGCCGCCACCAGTAGTGCCCCATTCTTTAGGCTCGACCAACCTTGGAACCACGTGGTTAACACATTATGGCGATTGTCAATCAGAAGGCGCAATTTCTGAGGTGTGCTCTCATCCAGGATGATCTTCATGCCGCGCGTGAAGGCTCGAGAGGTGGCAACGCGCTCTTCACGGCAAAATCCAACACAGCCTGCACCTGGTCCCGGGTGACGTGAAAGTTCTCAAGGACTTCGTCGATGGGGGAGCATTTCAGATTTTCGAAGATCGCAGAAACAGGCACACGAGTGCCGCGAAAGACCCAGGCCCCGCTCACCTTTCCGGGAATGCTCTCAACAGCAGGACATTGCGACCAATCCAGACTTGCCATAAAAGGGACCTCTTTCACTAGATTACACGCGAAATCCGGTCCGTCGCGAGTGGAATGCCCGGACCTCAACGCCGCATGGCGTCCGCCGCGCGGGCGGCTTCGATCATACGACTTGTATTTATAGCTGTCAGGGGCGGAAATGGAAGCGGCGGACCGGGAGTGGCATTTCGCTGTCCGCCCCTTTCACGCTCTTCCAGACGATTTCGTTTAAGGCGAACATCGGCGTGCGGTCGTACTCGGTGAAATCCATCAACATCGATTCGCGAGCGCCCCAGGCGGTCATCGTGTTCTTGGCATTGACGTCGACTTGCGGGGGTTCCAGAGCATAGGGCGCGAGGTCGGGGGTGTCGCCGAAGCTGGCATACATTGGCGTGGCCGAAGCATCGTATTGCGTCATGGGAGGGAGGCCGAGCAACAGTTCCATGGTGCGGAGGAAGGAACTGGTTGTGTAGAGCGTCGAGTCGAGGTGGTTGCGTTTTGTGTAGGGGCTGATTACCAGGCCCACCGTGCGGCGGGCATCGATGTGATCGGCACCGTCCTGCGCGTCGTCTTCGATGATAAAGATCGCAGTCTCGGCCCAGTACTTCGATTTCGAGACGCGTTCGACAAGCTGGCCAATGGCCCAATCGTTGTTCGCGACGGCGGCTACGGGAGTGAAGGCACCGGGGCGCGTGCCCTGGGTGTGGTCTTCGCCGAGACTCATTACGGTGAAGTTGGGTAGGCGTTCGATTGGGTTCGTCGAGTCGAAGGCTTTTTCGTATTGGTCGAATTCTTCAAAGAAGACTTTTACGTTTTCGGTGTCGCGCATGCCGGGCATCTTGAACCTGGGCGATACGTGGCCGAGGAGGCCGCCGACGCCGGGAGACGCTTCCATCGTGGTGCCATCGCTGGTGCGCGAAGCGTATTCACCGTAGCTGCGGTAGGTGAGGCCTTTGCGCTGGGCGAGGTCCCAGAGGTGGCCGGCGGCCGGGACATAGGCGGCGGAAGGGCGGGCCGCACTATGGCCCCCGTAGGTAACGGGCCACAGCTTTTCGTTGAAGTCGGTAGCATAGGCGGAGTTGGACCAGGAGTGTCCGTCGACGCTGACTTCGCCGTCGCAATAGAGGTTGTCGAGAGTAACGAATTGCTCGGAGATCTTGTGAGCGTTGGGGGTGACCTTTTTCCCGAAGATGGTGAGGCGCGGATCGCCTTTGCCCTTGGGCAGGTCGCCTAAGACCTGATCGTAAGTGCGGTTTTCGCGGATGATGTAGATGATGTGCTTGATGGGGGAGCCGACGCCGACTTCGCGGGGGACGATGGTCTTTGCATTGGTTGCGGGGGCCGCCGCCAGCGTGAGTAGTTCGTCGCGATAGGGGCTGTTGCGCATGGACTGTTGCGTGTACGCCTTGATCTTTGTCTTAAGGTCGGAAAGCTCGACAATTTCGATGGAGCCTTTCATGAGCTGCTTGACGCTGCCTTTGCCTACAGTTGAACCATCGTTCGCAATGGGTGAGTGGGGTCCGCGGGGATTGGCGTAGCCGCCGAGACCCTTGCTGTTGCCGATGTAGAGCTTTTTGCCGTCGCCCGAGAGCTCAAGCGAAGTAGGATACCAGCCCGTGGGAATGAAGCCCATGACGTTGTACTCTTCGGCTTCGGAAATGTTGACTACTGCGACGGTGTTGTTGTCGGCGTTGGCGACGAAGAGCATCTTTTCGTCTTTGTCGGCGATGAGGGCGTTAGGAGTCGAACCAAGAGGCGCGTTGGGATACATGGCGGTCGAGATCTGATGGACGGCGCGCATCTTTGCCGTGTCGACGACCCAGACGCTGTTCGAGTTTCCGCAAGAGACGTAGAGGCGTCCGTCCTTAGCTAGGAACATGTCGTTGGGGTTGGCCCCAACTGTGATCGAGCGAACTACGCGATTGGTTGCGAGGTCGATGACGCTGATCGATTTGCTGGCCCAGTTGGAGACGAAGAGAGTCTTACGGTCGCCGCTCATGAGGAGTTCGTAGGGGTTCACTTCTACCGCGATTTTGCCGGTCATTTTGCCTGTGGCTGTGTCGAAGATGGCGACGTAGCCGGCAAGGTTGCCAGTACCGCGATTGGCGGCGTAAAGAATTGGCTTGGCGGGATGATGGAGGAGGCCGGACCAATAGGTTTCGTTCATCGCCCAAGGGCCCCGCAATTCGGCAGTGGGCTTTGGGGAAACCTTGCCATTGGCGTAATCGAAGACATAGATGGGGGCGACGCTGGGATCGCGGCGCGAGACAGCGTTACCACCGGAAGCGAAGAGACGCTTGCCGTCGGGAGACCAGGCGAGGCCAAGCCAGGCGGACTTCAGCGTGACGCGTTGGGAAGGTTCTTCGGTTGCGGTATCGAGGACGACCAGTCCGTGGGGATTGAAGCCGGAATGCAAGGCGATAATGGCCTTGCCGTCGGGTGATTTGGACAGCCCGAGCACCATGTCTTCGGTACGTATTTGTTTGCCTGCCGGGGTGAGCTTCCAGCCGTTGGGAAGGTCGTAACCATCGGGAGTGGATTGGGGAACTTGTGCAGTAAGAAGGCTGGCGAAGGCCAGAGCAGAAATCAAGCGCATGGACTGAGGGTAGCGCGTGTGCGTTACAGGGAGGTGAACGCAAGCAGTGACATAGAATACGTAGTGCAAAGTATGAAACGCCGAAAGTTTTTCGCCAGCACCGCCGCTGTTTCCGCAGTTGGCAGTCTGATCGCGCAGCAAGGGCCGCCGGGGGGTGTGCGAGCCCCTCAGGAATTGGCGAAGCTCGAAACTTCGATCGCCGACGATGCTGCCTCGATGGTGCCGCACTACTTCAATGCGGCACAGTTTGCAGCGCTCACCAAACTGGCCGGAATCCTTGTACCGACACCGGAGAATGGCGTGGGGGCCAAGGAGGCGCATGCGGCTGCCTTTCTCGATTTTCTGATCGGCCAGTCTCCGTCCGACCGGCAGCAGGTTTATCTCAAGGGCCTCGACGCCTTGGATGCGCAAGCGAAGCAGCGCTTTCAACGCGCGTTCGATGAGCTTGGCGAGGCGCAAGCCGTGACGCTGCTCGAGCCTTTGCGCAAGGCCTGGACTTATGAGCCGCCGACGGATCCGTTGACGCGATTTCTGCACGAGGCCAAAGCGGATGTGCGCACGGCGACTCAGAACTCGAAGGAATTCAACACACTCAATCCCGGTAATTCGCGGCGCATGGGCGGAGTGGGCCTGTACTGGTATCCGCTCGACTAGGAAGGCGACATGGCACTGCAAGAATACGACGTTTTGATTATCGGTTCCGGCGCATCGGGTGGCATGGCTGCCCACACGCTGACGAAGTTGGGTTTGAAATGCGCGATGGTGGAGGCCGGCCCGCTGGTGGATTTTGAACGCAGCCGCGGGTTGAAGCCGGTTTACGAATTGCCTTATCGCGGCTTTGGCAAGCCGGGCCGTTTGGCGCATGTAAGGCAGGCCAATGAGTTCAACGCAAACCAGTGGGTGGACGAGCAGGAAGTGCCGTATACGCACGATCCGAAGACGCCTTACAACTGGGTGCGGGTGCGCATGGTGGGCGGCAAGAGTCTGTTCTGGGCACGTATGTCGTTTCGTTTGAGCGACTACGAATTCAAGGCGAAAGACCATGACGGCTTTGGCGAGAACTGGCCGTTGAGCTATGCCGAACTGGCTCCGTTTTATGATCGCGTAGACCCGATCTTTCGTGTATCGGGACGCAAAGAAGGATTGAAGCAATTGCCGGATGGCTTGTTTGTGCCGGATGAATCGCCTGATACGGAGGCGACGCTGCGGGTTGCGAAAGCGGGCGAGCCCTTTGGTATGACGGTGACGAAGATCCGCCGTTCGCTGGGAACGGGCGGCCTGGCGAGTTCGCGCAACCTGCTGTTGCCGGACGCAATGGCGACGGGCAATCTGACGCTGGTGCCAAACGCGGTGGCACGCGAGATCAGCGTGGACAAGAACACGGGCAGGGTAAACGGCCTGCATTTTATCGAGCGACGCTCGAAGCGCGAGATGCACATCAAGGCGAAGGTGGTGGTTGTCGCGGCCTCGTGCCTTGAGAGCACACGGCTGCTTCTGAACTCGAAGATTGCAAATTCTAGCGGCGTTTTGGGCC
>JBKJSR010000544.1:0-8752 GCA_046594355.1 Bryobacter sp. | reverse complement strand
GTTCGCCTGTATCGTGCGCGCCAGGGCAAGCTCCTGCTCAAGCCGGTGCCGCTTCCGCTCTTCTTCGAGCAATCGCGCATTCTCCAGAATCGACGACGCCTCAAGTGCCAGCGTCTGCAGTAACTCGCGATTTCCCTGCTGGTCCTCAAGCTCCGCCACTCGCGAGTCCATGTAGATGAGACCCACTGTGTCGTCGATCGTCGCCGACATCGTTTCCCCAGCCTCGACACGCCCCCGCAAACGTAGTAACGGCACACAAAGCGCAATCCGCAACTCGAGTCCATCCAGCGATTCGTTAAAGCGCGAAGACCAGTCCGCCATCGGATCGAACTGAAAGCTGAGCAGTTCCTTGCGTTCCCGCAGAGCCTTCTGGATTAAAGTAACCGGCACCGGCAACTTGTCTGGATCGAGCGGCCTCCCCGCCCCATCGCGCCCCAATTCAACCGTCAGCTTCCCGCCGTGTTCGAGCAGCAAAAATCCCCTCTCGCACCCTGTAACCGTTAGCGCCGCCTCGATCACGGTCGCCAGCACAACCTGTGTCGACATCGCATGTTCGAGACTCCGCGCCACCTCCGTTAGCGCACGCAGCTTCGACAACTCCGTCGCCCCCGTGCCACCAGTACCTGGCATCCGCCCCATCAGTTGTCGGATCCCCGCCTCGCTCTTCTCGACGATGAGAACCCGATACCCGTCCGCAAGCCCAAAATCGATCACATCCCCCGCAACCAGTTTCACCTCGCCGGTCACTTTGAGGTCATTCACCTGCACCCCGTGCAGACTTTCCAAATCCTCCACCCACAACACTCCGCCACGATCATGGATGAGCGCATGCTTCCGGGAGACACGGCTATCCCGCAAGATCAAATGGTTGTCGCTATGCCGCCCCATGGAAAACGGAAAGTGATCCAGCGGCACCTGAATCGAATTTCCCGAAGGATTGACTACTGTCAGCTCGTAAGACACTAGAGTCTCATTCTACGCTTGCGCCGCCTTTGCTAACTCATCGGCACGCAGGGCCTGGCAATGGGAACAGTAGCCGCCAATCTCCGTCCGCGCAATCCGGATCTCGAATCCGAGGGTTTCTTCCACTTCCTTGCGCAGCCTAGCCAGCGGTTCCCCAAAGAATTCTTCCACTTTTCCGCAACGCAAACAGATGATGTGCGCGTGCTCGCCCTTCATCCGCGTTTCGTAATAATGCTGGTCCCCGTCCTTATGCAAGAGGTCCAGTTCATCCACCAGCCCCGATTCTTTCAACATTTTCAGCGTGCGGTAAACGGTAACGCGGTTCAGCTTCGGATCGCTCTCGCGAGCCCTTGTGTAAAGGGTTTCCGCGTCCAGATGCTGTCCGCTCTTATCGATCAGGTCGAGCAAAACCTGGCGTTGCCGGGTAAGGCGAACACCACGTTCTTTGAGCGAGCGTGTCATTTCCATGGGGCTTCCTCTATTCTCACATTATGGATGTTCTCTCCGCATTGCGTGAAAGGATTCTCGCGTTCGCGGCATCTCGTTATGGGAGGCAACTCGCCGAAGACGTCGCACAAGAGGTTCTGCTCGTGCTCCACGAAAAATACGCTCACGTTACCGAAATCACCGAACTGGTGCCGCTGGCGATGCAAATCGCCCGCTTCAAGCTCGTCGCCCACGCCCGCAAATCGGCGCGCCGGGGCGAGAACCGCAGCATCGACGTCACTGAAGAACCGATCCCCGATCACCACGTCAACATCATTCTCGAGACCGAGCAGCGCGAATTGATCGACCAGCTCCACGCCTGCCTCCCTAAACTCGGTGAGCGCTGCCGCGAAATCTTCCGCCTCAAACTCGATGGCCTAAGCTTTTCCGAAATCCAGATCGCCCTCGGTGCCGCCAGCATCAACACGGTATACACCTGGGAAGCCCGCTGCCGCGCAGACCTCAAACTCCTCATGTCGCAAACCAGGAGGCCACAATAATGGACGACCGTTTCGATGACGAAATGCACGCTCTACTCAGCGCCTATGCCGCTGGCACACTAACGCCCGAGGAGCAAAAGCGTCTCTTCGAAAAGTCATTGAGCAATCAGAAACTCTTCGAGGCTCTTGCCGACGAAGAAGTGATGCGGGCGGCCCTCGATAGCCCGCTCGTCAAACAATCGCTCACCCGCGCTCTCGCGCAAAGGGACGAGGATCGCAAACGTCCCCCCATCACCAAATTGCTTTGGGCCGCCGTCGCCTCCTGTCTCTTGGTCGGCATCGTCTCTGTCACTCTTTGGCCAACCAAACCAGTGGTCCAAATCGCTCAGGTGCAACAACCGGTGCTGATCTCTGAAAAAAAACCCGCGCCAACTTCCATCATGCTACCGGAGCAGGATGCTCCGAAGCCGGTCGCAAAACGCATCGTTTCTTCGCCGCAACCGATGCGCGATAGAGTCGCCGACCAAGTGCCGGCAGCGCCGGCAATTGCCACACCGCTGGAAGTCAAAATGGAGGCCCAATCTAGTAAGGAATCGATCGACTCGCGCGCCGCTCCTCCCGCTTCAAAAGCAAAGGCCGACCAGGTTCGTCTCGAAACCGCCGCGAAACCTCAAGCGAGCCGATTCAACGCCGCAGCGGACCAACTCGGTGCTGCGGCGAGCGCGATTGCCAAATCCGCCCCGCTCGCCTCAATCGGGCGCAACACTCTGGCAGTCAACGCACCTTCCGCAAGCCATGTTTACGCTTTTCTTGTCGATGGCGACACCATCAAGTCACTAAGCCCCACCGACGAGGCAAAGCGCCTTTTTCCGCTCGGCCTTCACTCCGCCCAAGCCGAAGTCTGGCTGCTCGTGAAAGACACTGAAGACCCGGTCCTCGAACGCGCCCTCACCGGCGTCCTACCCCTTCCAACACGCAACTGGATCAAGCTCAAAACGAACCCTTAGCTTGCGCTGGCTCATCCAGATGCTGCTTAAGCCACTCGGCATAACGGCGGGACACGTGCGGCAGCCGTTGCACCCTCCTCTTCCCGCGCCGCACACGCAACGAGGTCAAGCTCTAATCGAACTCTTGGCCGACATTGGAGACGACATCGACCCAGCCAGGTGCTGAAGAACAGAGGCACACGTACCGCCGCTGCGCTGTTCTTCTCCCGCGCGCCACGCGCAGCCGGGTCAATCTCGAAGCGAAGTCCTGGCTGGCACTGGAGCCGACATCGGCCCATCCAGATACTGCTTCAGCCACTCGACATAACGGCGGGACACGTCCCGCTGATGCACCGGGTCCGTCGGACTGTGCCCATACACCGGATAACCGATGAACTTCGTCGTCACACCGTTATCCACCAGTGCATGATACAGCCGGAAGGATTGCGAAATCGGCACCCGAAAATCCCCTGTGTCGGAAAGAATCAGTGTCGGTGCCGTGATCTTCGCCGCATAAGTCATCGGCGACTGCACACGCATCGCCTCCATCCGTTTCGGGTCCGTATAAGGCGACCCGCCAAACGCGTCCGCGCGCCTCACATTCGCATCTCCAAGGTTGTATTGATCCATCCAATCCGTAACAGGCGCACCCGCCACACCCGCCCGCCAGACCTTCGGATAGTTACCCAATAACCAGGTAGTCATGTAGCCGCCGTAACTCCAACCCGTCGTCGCAATCCGGCTCTCATCCACCCAGCCGCGCTTCTTCAACATCTCCAGACCCGCCATCACGTCTTTACCCGGCCCCGCCCCGGCGTCATTCCAGATCGCCGCCTGATATGCGTTCCCCAGATTGTCGCTGCCGCGGTAATTCGGTTCAAACACAACCCAGCCCTGCGCGGCAAACAACTGGGCATAATGCGAGAAAGCCACCTTCGAAGCGGAGCGCGGCCCACCGTGTATGTAAAGCACCAATGGATACTTCTTACCACTTACAAAGTCCGGCGGATAAGTCACCACGCCATCGTTCCTGAATTGATCCGGCCCCTCCCAACTTACCGCTTCGTTCCGCCCCAGTTCCAGCTCGGCGATGCCCTTGTTGAACTCCGTCAATCGCACCGGCTTTGCCGCCGCACTCTCCAGATAATACAGCTCGGTGGGCCAATTCGGTTCGCTGCCGGTAAACGCAATCCCGCCCTTGGCATTCACCGAAGCATCCAGCCAAAACCCGGTCGTCGCAACAACACGTCCGGTGTCGATCCGCCGCGCCGCGGCACTCAGCGGCTGCACCCACAATCCAACACCCGTCCCGTCGTTCGCGCTCACCAGCAGCGATTCCGAATCCGGCATCCAGATCGCCCGCATCACATTGCGGTCGATCTCGCGAGTCACGCTTTTCCCTTCGCCGCCCTCGATGGACGTCACCTGAATTTCATTTACATTCCTGGTGTTTCCATCCTTCGGATACCAATAAGAAACCTTCTTCCCGTCGGGTGAAATCAGGGCCTGCGCCTCATACTTGGCGCGCCCCGTGAGCGCACGCATTTGCCCGCTCGCGACATCCAGAACTTGCACGCTCGCTTGCGCGAAGTCGCCCGAATAGGGCGAAGTCACCTTGAGGATCGTCACGCTCTTTCCGTCTGGCGTCCACGACAAAGGCGCTGCCGGCGGCGAGGGCGGAAAGCTGATCGGCAGACTCCAGGTCCCGCTCGTCAAGCGCCGCGCCTTGCCACCTAGTGCAGGGATCAACCACAAATGCGAAGGCACAGGCTGCGCCGTCGTCAAATAGTCGTTATTCGCAATTTCAAAACTCTTGTTGTGCCGCTCCACGCCCGTCACCTTCGCCGCCTCATCCGAGCTCACATAGGCCACCTGCGTCCCGTCCGGCGAAAACGAATACTGCTGCAATCCCGAGGCGGCATGAGTCACCTGCGTCGCCTCGCCACCTGTCAACGGCAGCACAAACAATTGTGCCTTCCCGTCCACCGTCGCAAGAAAACCCAACCGGTCCCCACTCGGCGACCAGCGTGGCTGCGCCAACCCGCGCCGGTTCTGCGTCAGTACCCGCCGCGCTCGCGTCGCCACATCTACGAGCAGGATTGCGGCATCGCTCCGGTTCTCTTCAAAGTTCGATCGCGAAACAATCAGGGCAATCGACTTCCCATCGGGTGACAGTTGCGGGTCGGACAAACGAGCCATCTTACCTGGGCTGTCAATGTCATAGCGAGCCGCCCAACCAGCAACAGATAACAGAACCAAGACAAGAATTTTCATAGCTGCAAGTATAGACTGGCAACAGTGTCCCTCACCCGCCGCCACCTCCTGGTCAGTTCCGCGCTCTTCGCCGCCAAGTCACAACGCAAGGGAGGCATCACGCTCAACGAAGACGCCAACCACTTCTTCGTCGCCCGCCGCAAACAGCGGCTCACCCACGAACTCATCCGCCAGTGGGTAGACCAATACGCAAATACCCAAGTCACAGAGCTTGTCTTGAACGTCAACGCGATGCGCTCCAGCTTCCCCTCCAAGCAACGCGAAGCTTGGTGGACCGGCTTCGATCCCAAGGGCGACCAGAACCAACCCTTCTTCAAAGCACTCCCGGAATCGGCGCGCCAAACCTGGTACGAATGGATCCGCTGCTCTTGGGAAATGAACGAAGACAAACTCGACCTGTATTCCATTTGGATCCCTGAAATCCGCCGCCGCAACATTTCCCCCTGGATCTCGGTCCGCATGAACGACCTCCACGAAGTCGACAAAGAAGACCACGCCATGCACTCGTCCTTCTGGCGCGAGAACAAGCAATTCCGTCGAGTCCCCTATCGCAATGAACAACGAGACAAGGCGCTGGACTTCGCGCACAAAGAAGTCCGCGACTACAACTTCCGCTACATCGAAGAAGTCGCGGAGCGTTACGACTTCGACACCCTGGAGCTCGACTGGATGCGCTTCGGCTTCCACTTCCGTCCTGGCTATGAATCCGAAGGCTGTAAGATCTTAACCGACTACCACACAGAAGTGCGCAAGCTCCTCAGCCAATGGGAGCGCAAACGCAAACACAAAATCGGGCTCGCGGTCAGAGTCCCCTCAAACCCACGGACCTCAAAACGCCTCGGCATGGACGCCGTTGCCTGGACCCAACTCGGCCTCGTCAACTACGTCACTCCAACGAACTTCTGGCGTACGGTAGACAACAACATGCCGATGGACATCTGGCGCAAGCTTCTCCCCAAAACAACAACGCTGGCAGCAGGCCTCGAGCTAGGATGTAACGCCTTCCCCGGCTCTATAGGAACAGGCAACCGAGCCTGGCAATCGAACTCTTTGGAAACAGTCCGCGGCAGTGCCGCTGCGTATTGGCACATGGGCATCGACAAGCTATATCTCTTCAACTACATGGACGCCGACACCACTCTCGACGATCCAAGTGAGTATCCGCAAGTGCTCCGCGAGTTAACTAACGCGGGCAAACCCCGCCGCCACATAGTGACTTACCAGGACACCTGGTCCCCCGGCGAAACTCCATGGGCCGCCCTGCCAGCAAACCTCGAACCCAAGCGCTACGCCGCCTTCCGCCTCCTCACCGGCCCCGCAGCAACGAATGCAACAGTCCGTCTAGGCCTAAGCAACGAGAATGTAACGGTACGAGTGAACAACACAGAAACAAGCCCCGGCCAACTGATAACCCCGATCAAGCCAGGCCCCAACATCCCCCTCTACGAATTCAAAGTTCCACAGGCCGTATTACAAACCGGCGAAACCGTAATCGAAGTCACCGCCCAATCCCCCACCCGCATCGAATGGGTCGAACTCTACCTCTCTTCATAACCGGCAAACCAAGTTGACTCCACGCTACACTAGCAAAAACCATGCGCAGCAGCCTCATCCTCTTCGCCCTCGCCGCCAATCTCCTCGCCGCCTCAAAAAATGAAATCCTCTGGGACAAATTCGGTGTCCCTCACATCTTCGCCACCACCACCGAAGGCATGTTCTACGCCCACGGCTACGCGCAGATGCAAAACCAGGGCGACCTCCTCATCAGCCTCTACGGGGAATCCCGTGGCCGGGGCGCGGAATACTGGGGCGAAGACAAGCTCCCCCTCGATCGCTGGCTTCACACCAACGGAGTCCCCGCCCGCGCCCGCGATTGGTACAACGCCCAAGACCCGAAATTCCGCAAATACATCGACGCCTTCGCCCGTGGCATCAACGACCACGCCAAGGCCCACCCCACTCATCTCAGCCCGCAATTCCGCCAGGTTCTCCCCATCACCGGCATCGACGTCATCGGCCACACTCTCCGCGCCGTCCACTACATGTACATGGGCTCGATGACACGCATGCGCACCGAGATCGCCCCCCTCCTCAATGCCCACACCCGCGCCGCTCTCGAACAGGCCATCCCCACTCCCGCAGCCGATGCCGGCTCCAACACCTGGTCGGTCGGCCCCTCCCGATCCGCCTCCGGCAAGGCCATGCTCATCATCAATCCCCACCTCGCCTGGGAGGGTTTCTACTCCTACATGGAAGTCCATCTCGTCGGCCCCAATTACGATCTCTATGGCGCACCGCAAATCGGCTTTCCCACTCCCGTCATCGGCTTCAACAGGCACGCCGGCTGGGGCCGCACCGTCAACACCATCGATACCGTGGACTTCTACAAGCTCAGCGTCAGAGGCAATCAATATGAATACGACGGTGCCTGGAAAGACTTCACCACCACGCAGTCCTCCATCAAAATCAAACAGCCGGACGGCTTATTCCGCACTGAACTTATCACCACAAAACACAGCATCCACGGCCCCGTCGTCTTCGATAACCAAGGCATCACAGTCGCAATGCGCGTCGCCGGTATCGACCGTCCCAAGATGCTCGAACAGTGGTATCGAATGGGCGGCGCAACCAATCTCACCGAGTTCAAAGACGCCCTCCGCATGACCGCAGTGCCGATGTGGAATGCCAACTACGCCGACGACCAGGGCCACATCTACCTCGTCTCCAACGGCACCATTCCCCGCCGCAATACCGGCGATTGGGACATGTGGTCCAAGGTCCTCCCCGGCAATACTTCCACCACTCTCTGGACGGGTTACCTCAAGCTCGAAGAGCTCCCCCAATCGGAAGACCCCAAGTCTGGCTTCAATCAAAACGCGAACGAGCAACCCTGGCACTTCACGCTTCCTCAACTCAACCCCGCCAGCTACGCAGCCAACATCGCACCGTCCCTTGCCCGGCCCGTCACCTTCCGCTCCAAGCGCTCGCTGCGCATGATCTCCGAAGACAAATCCATCACTTACGACGAGTTACTCGGCTACAAACACGACACCCGTGCGGAACTCGCCGACGCCGTCCTCCCCGACCTCCTCCAAAACGTCACCAGTGTCAACGACGATCTCACGAAGCGCGCGGTGGCAATCCTATCCACCTGGGATCGCCACCTCGACGCCAACAGTCGCGGCGCAGTCCTGTTCCAGGCCTTTTGCGACAAATACTTCGGCACCGGCGACTTCGTCGACACCAAACTCCGCGTCCCTTTCAAGCCCAACGATTCGCTCAACTCCGCCTACGGCATCGCCGACCTCCCCGCCGCCTACGAAGCTCTCAAAGCCGCCGCCGAAGAGACTCTACGCACTTACAACGCTCTCGACGTCCCCTACGGCGATGTCTATCGATTCGAGCGCGGCAACAAGGACCTCCCCGCCAACGGCGGTGCCGGCCGCCTGGGTCTCTTCCGCACGATGACCTTCGCCAAAAAGAAGGGCAACCGCTTCTATCCCACACACGGCGAAACCTTTGTCTGCGCCATCGAATTCGGCACTCCACAAAAGGCGAACTGCCTCCTCGGCTACGGTAACGCGAGCCAACCTGGAAGCCCAC
>JBKJSR010000424.1:0-7614 GCA_046594355.1 Bryobacter sp. | reverse complement strand
AGGCCTGAAGGGATATGATCGTCTTTCGTCGTGAACAAAGCTCTTTTGCTCTACATGGCGGTCCCTTCGATCTGGGCCGCATCGGACTGCCAGCCTTGCCACCCCAGGCAAACGGAGGCTTATTTTCGCAGTCCCATGGGCAACGCCATCGGTGCGTCCAAGCCAGGTCCGCAGGCCGCTTTTATTCACCAAAAATCGAAAACACGCTTTACGATTCTCAATCGCGACGGGCAACTCCGCCACCAGATCGAACGTGGTGGAATTTCCGCCGACCATGCCGTGGCTTACCGGATCGGCTCGGGCAATCATGCCACGGGCTATCTGGTTCGTCTGGGCCAATGGCTCTTCGAATCGCCGGCGGCAAATTACAAGCGTCTGGATTTGTGGGATGTCGCTCCAGGTTACGAAGCCATGACCCACCCGGACTTCAACCGTCGAGTCGGTCAAGGCTGCCTCTCCTGCCACTCCAGCGGCATGATCGATTCCCTGCAGCCCATCGCTTGCGAACAGTGCCACGGGCCCTCGCGGCAGCATCTGCAAGCCCCAACCCGCACCAACATCAAGAACCCTGCGCGCTTGAGCGCAGAGGCTCGCGATTCGATCTGCGAGCAATGCCACCTCAACGGCGAAGCCCGCATCCCCAATCCTCCCGGCACCCCGCAATCTCATTCGATCGTCGTCTATGACCGGCCACGCAATGACTTGCGCGTAGTCAGTCACGTGGAACAATTGGCGCTCAGTGAGTGCGCCCGCCAGAGCCGGGGCCGACTCTGGTGTGGCACCTGCCACCAGCCTCATGGCCCCGCCATCGCCATCGACACCCAATGCCGCACTTGTCACTCAACCTCTCTGCCGCAATCTCATCGCGAGCGCAAGGAATGCGTGTCCTGCCACATGCCCAAACGCGAAGCGGTTGACGGCGGCCACACCGCTTTCACCGATCACCGCATCCAGCGGCAAAAAGCAGCCGCGTCAACGAGTGCGCCTCCCCGGCTCCGCCTCTGGCGCGATGTCCCGGACGCCGCGCTGCGAGAGCGAAATCTTGGGCTGGCATCCATTCTCGTGGGCGAGCGCGAAGGCTCTCCCGCCCTCATCAACGAAGGCTATGGCCGGCTTGCGGCAGTGTTCCCCCGCTGGCAGCGCGACCCTGAAGTTCTCGCCAGTCTCGGCATGGTGCTCTTTCTCAAAGACCAGAAACAGGATGCCCTCAAGCTGCTTGAAGCGGCGGTCCAGCAGCGGCCTGAAGATGCGATTCTCCATGAGAAACTGGCCCTCCTGCGGCGTGCCGCTTCCAACATGCAAGGCGCGACGGAAAGTCTCGAAAAGTCGATCGTCCTCGATCCCGGTCGCGAGAGTGCTTACTTTTTTCTCGCCGATTGCCAAGCCACACCGGAGGCCCGCAACCAGGTGCTTATTCGGCTTCTCAAAGTTTTTCCGCAAAGCCTGATTGCCCGCGAAGCCCTCCGTAACTCAACGCGGCGCTGATACTTGAGCGAGCAGCTTTCGCACAAAGTCGTCTTCGGGAAAGAGATCTACATATTGGGCCAGAATCTGCTTCGCCTCCGCAAAGCGCTTCAGTTGGATCAAGCGCAATGCCAGCGCCTTGTACAGCACTGGTGTGAAGGGAGCGGCCTTGATTCCTTGCTCGAGTACCTGCACCGATTCCTCCATGCGGCCCGAACGGCCAAGAGCCTCGCCAAGATCTTCATAGGTTGTCGACGACGACGACCCGCGTTCCCGTGCGGCCTGCAGATAAGCGATCGACTCGGCAAAGCGGTTGGCACGCAGAGCCCTTCGTCCGAGTGAAGCGAGCACCAGCGGATGCTGCCCCTCTTTCTTGGCCGCCTCGTCCAGTAGCGCTTGAAACCGCTCATAGTAAGCAGGCTGCCGGTCGGCCATCTGGCCATACGCCTGCATTCGCGTCAGCAAAGGCAATTCCCCGTTGCCCGCGCGGTTGATGTGTACCAGTTCCTGCCCGGCATCAGTTGAGTCCGGCAGCGCTTGCCCCGGCTTGCGCACGATGCGGTGATTCGTCAACGCCGAGTGGGCAATCACCTTCACATCCCGCTTCGGCATATGGCAGCCAATACAGTCGCTCTTGCGGTCGGGATGTCCGTCGCCCAGCTTCCCGGTATGACAACTCAGGCACTTTGCCCGATAGTCGATCTTCGCGGCATGGGGATTATGGCAAGTCTGGCAGGACATCGCCCCGCTCTTCTCAAAACATCGGCTCAGGCGCATGGATTCATGGTGTTCCAGCAGATCCGCATCCTGAGGATTCTCCGGGCTCCGCGGCAGTTTGAAAATCGCCACCACATCATTCAAAACCATGCCCGGCCGGTAATCGCTCTCTGTCTTCCCCGGCTGTAGAATCCTCGTATCGCCGCCTTGATGGCAGTTCATGCAGATCTCGTCGGCACGTGCGGCGGGCAACTTTGCGGGATTCACAATGGCGTTGCGAGCCCCCCGCTGTGCAATGTGTTTCCGGCCTGGGCCATGGCAATTCTCACACCCGATAGTCAACTCTGCAAATGGCGGATTCTCATATTGGCCATTGGTCCGCGCAACTGGCTGTGGCCGCCCGCTATGACAGTGTATGCAGCCGGCGGCAATCGTTCGATTGAAGCCGTAGTCGGCAAACTCATAGCCTGGAGAAAGACCCCACTGCCCCACCCGCGAGTAGTAAGACAGCGGAGCCTGAAACAGATGATCTCCCCGCTGCACCACAAAGCTCAATCCATTTCCACCCGATCCGATCGCCCATCGAAGTACATGCTCGCCGCGAAACCCCTCACCTGACTCGCGCTGCTTCAGTTGCCCATTTTCGGCAAACACGGAAAAGTCCCGCCGCAGCTTTTCACTGCGCACCTTGATCTCGCCAGTCGCCTTCGCCTGATGCTCCGTTGCCAGACTCATCGATCGCCCCATGGATGAACGAACCCAGTGCTCGTGAATTTGTTGATGACAAGACGCACAAGCCTTCGAACCCACATACTCCTGCGCGCCGAGATGCAACACCCAAAACAATCCGCACAAGACGATCGGAGCACGTTTCAGCATGGGCTACTTCTTCCGCGCAAAAGGCGTTGCCTTCACAATCCCGGCCCCTTCGCGAACCGTCACCAGTTGATTCGCGGCCACCTTGCGCAATTTCTCGACGCCTCCATTCGGCCACCGGATCTCCAGATCCGCTTCCGTTGCCGCACCCAGGCCAAAGTGCAGACGAAAGTCATTTACGGAATAAAAGCTCGACTGGCTCAATACTTCCTGCGCCTGCTTCCTGCCGCCATAATGCGCGGTCACTCTTCCTCCGATCGCACTGCGGTTCGATTTCACACCTTCGAGCTTTACCTTCAGCCAGTGTGCGGTGCCGCTCAAGTCGTTGCGCAACAGCGTGGGCGGTTCATGCAGATTCAAGATCAGAATATCGATATCGCCGTCGTTATCAAAGTCACCAAACGCACAGCCCCGGCTCGAGTGCGCTTCGCCAAGGCCCGGTCCAGCCTGCTCGAAAAGTTCTTCCATCTTCCCTGCGCCCAGATTGCGAAACAACACGCGCGGCGTCTTAAAGGGATAGGAAGGCAGCTTTGCCTCCAGCTCTGGATAGACGTTTCCCGTGACATAAAACAGGTCTGGCAGCCCGTCGTTGTCCAAGTCCACAATCCCCGCCCCCCAGCCGATAAAGCGTGTTTCGACCGCCAGCCCGCTGCGTGCCGTCACATCCTCAAACATTCCCTTGCCATCGTTTCGGTAAAGCACGTTCGAGTCGTCGGCAAAGTGCGTCTTCAAAATGTCCAGACTGCCGTCGAGATCGAAATCGCCAATCCCCAAACCCATGCCGGCCTGCTCCATGCCATCTTCATTCAGAGCCACTCCACGCTCAAGGCCGACCTCGTCAAAGGTGCCGTCGCGATTGTTGCGAAACAGAAAACTGGCGGTAGAATCGCACGCCACATAAATGTCCGGCCAGCCATCATTGTCAAAGTCCGCCGCCACCGCCGTCATCCCGTAGCTTCCCTTCGCTTTGGCAATCCCCGACTTCTCGCTCACGTCGCTGAAGCTTCCATCTCCATTGTTGTGATACAGCGAATGATGCCCCGGCGGCAGCCCTCGCGGCCCGCAATTCACCGGCACCCCTTTCCAGTTGCAAAAAGAATTCTGTCCGGGACGTGGCACCTTGTCCGGATCGAAATCTACATAGTTCGAGACAAAGAGGTCGAGCCGCCCATCGCGGTCGTAATCGATGAACGTGCAGCCCGCCCCCCAACGCCGCTTCTGATCGAGCAAGCCGGCCGCAGCCGTCACATCGCTAAACGTCACCACTCCTTTGGCATTCGGACCATTGTTGCGGTAGAGAACATTTTGCCCCCAGTAAGTTACAAAGAGGTCGTCCCAGCCATCGTTGTTGTAATCCCCGGCACAGACAGCCGAAGCCCATCCCGTCCGCCTCAGCCCTGCGGCATCGGTCACATCGCTGAAGGTGCCGTCGCGGTTGTTCTTGTAAAGACGGTTGGTAGCGGTCGAGCCCTCAAGCGTTGTCCCGTTCAGCAGAAAGATATCGAGCCAGCCATCGTTGTCGTAGTCGATAAAGGCCACACCACAACCAATCGTTTCGAGCAGATACTGCTTCGCCGCGCGGCCGCCATAGGTGGAAGGTTCCAGCAGGCCGGCCTGCTTTGCGACATCCACAAAGCGGGCGTTGAACGGCAGACCCGACGCCTTGCCACGCGGCAGAGGCCGCGCCACACGCGTCACAACGCCTTGCCCCATCGCGCCACTAGCCGCGGCAAGCAGAGAGAATAACGATCGCCTCGTCGTCTTATGCATCTGTCAATCGTTGTACCAGATTGTTCTCTCCTCCGACGTCGGTGAGACGGAATTCACGGCCCTGAAAAAAGTAAGTCAATTTTTTGTGATCGAGACCAAGCAGCCCCAGCAGCGATCCATGCAGGTCGTGCATGGTCACCTTGTCTTCCTGCGCCCTCAGTCCAATCTCATCCGTCGATCCAATCGCTTTCCCGCCTCTTATGCCACCGCCCGCCAGCCACACTGTAAACCCATATGGATTGTGGTCGCGGCCATTGCGATTGCCGCCTCCCCCTTCCGCTCCATCTGTAAACGGCGTGCGCCCAAAATCCCCGCCCCAGAGCACCACTGTGCTCTCGAGCAAACCCCGCGATTTCAGATCGGCGAGCAATCCCGCAATCGGCCGGTCCACTTTGCGCGCCATATATTCATGATTCTGGTCGCACTCGTTGTGACCATCCCAGCCGACTTCGGCGCCTTTCTTTCCGCCCGAATACAACTGCACAAAGCGGACACCCTTCTCCACCAGCCGGCGCGCCATCAGGCATTGCGTCCCGAATTCCGCCGACATCGGATCGTCGATTCCATACAAGCGCCGCGTCGCCGCGGTCTCCCGCGAAAGATCGGTCACTTCGGGTACCGACATTTGCATCTTGAACGCCAACTCATAGGACGCCATCCGCGCCGCCAGCTCGGAATCGTCGCTCCTGGTCTCGCGATGTTCCTCGTTAAATCCCTTCAGCAAATCCAGCATCTGCCGTTGCTCTCCATCCGACATGCCCTCCGGCCTGCGGATGTTCAGGATCGGAGGTCCATCGCTCCGCAAGACGGTACCCTGATATGCGGCAGGCAGGAATCCCGCTCCATAAGCCGGCGCGCCCGCCTTGATGCCGCCATCCAGCATCACCACATAAGCCGGCAAATTCTCGCTCTCGTTTCCCAATCCATAAACAACCCACGACCCCGCGCTCGGCCTTCCCACTCTCCCCCAACCCGTATTCATCCACGTCTGCCCGGTAACGTGTGTGAACCCATCGTGATGACAAGACCGGATCACGGCGAGATCGTCTGCATGCGCCGCAACATTCTCGAAGAGATCTGAAATCTCCAGCCCGGATTGTCCGCGCTTCTTGAACTTGCGTGGCGAGCCCATCAGAGGAGTCTTCTCCATATTCGAAAACTGAAAGTCAACCTTGCCAAAACTCGCAGGAATCGCTTGCCCATGCAAACGGTTCAATTCCGGCTTGGGATCAAAGGTATCGATGTGACTTGGCCCCCCATGCATGAACAGGAAAATTACACTCTTGCCTTTAGCCGCAAAGTGCCGCGCCTTGGGCGCAAACGGATTTGCGGTACTAGCCGCCTCGGCCGCCGGTCCCAGCAAAGTCGAGGCCGCCAATGCTCCAAAGCCCAAACCGCTCTGCTCCAAAAAGTTCCGGCGGGAAGCCGCGTGTATCGTTTTATGACAGTATTTCGCCATGAACCTACTCCTAGTCGACGTACAAAAATTCGTTTGTATTCAGTAGCACCAGACACAGGCGATCCAGACTCGCCTCGTCTCTCAGTGAGGCAAGTGCTTTATCCCGCTCTGCCACGTTCGGCTTGCGTCCAAGTGCCCGCCTCCACACCAGATCCACACGCTGCCCCGCGTCGGCGGGATGAGTGTTCCGTGCCAGAGCAGCCAATTGCTTCGCCTGTCCCACCATGAAGTCTCCGTTCATCAAGGTCAAAGCCTGCGGAGCCACGGTCGTGTTATCTCTGCGCGGACAACTCATCGTGCTATCGGGCGCATCAAAGGTCGAGAGCATCGGCATGGGGAAAGTTCTCTTCACATAGAGATAAACGCTACGCCGTGTATGCTCCCGTGCGTCCATCGCCTCCGGCCACTGATTGCGCGACCACATCACCGAATACTCTTCCTTGCTGAGCTTCGGGATCACCGGCCGCCCACCCATCTTCAGATTCAACTCTCCACTCACCGCCAGCACAGCGTCGCGCAAGGTCTCCGCGTCCAGGCGCTGCCGGTTCATGCGCCATAGGAATCGATTGTTGGCATCGGTCCGCGCATTCGCTTCATGGAACTCGCTCGATCGCTGATATGTCTCCGAGAGCAGAATCAGCCGGTGCAGCTTCTTTAGACTCCAACCCTGCGCTACAAATTCACTCGCCAGCCAGTCGAGCAACTCTGGATGCGTCGGCTCTTCGCCCTGCCTTCCAAAGTCGTTTGGAGTGCCCACAATGCCTCGTCCAAAGTGCCAGTGCCACACGCGGTTCACCATCACGCGCGCAGTCAGTGGATGATCCGGCTCCGTGAGCCAGAGAGCCAGTGCTTTGCGCCGCTGCAACTTCTTTTCCGGGTCGTCTTCGATTCTCTTGCCGCCGGCCAGCATCAATGGAAACGCCGGCCCGACTGCCTCCCCCTTGCTTCGCCAGTCCCCCCGATGCGTCATGTGAACCACCGGCGTCACTGCCGCATGATCCAGAACGGTCGCCGTCTGGGCGACGGGATTCGCCGTCAAAGCCGCCTTCCCTAATTCCAGAATGAGTCGCGTCCGTTCCGCGTCCTCCGCTGCTGTCAGCGGAATATCCGCCTCTTTGCCCTCGGCGTTTTCCTGCAGTCCAGCCTCCGTCATCGCCGCTTCCAGTTGCGCCGCCAGCTTGCGCTGCGCCGGGCTTCGCGTTTCCACGGCGGCATCGTAAGCCGCCAGCACCTCTGCGCCAAAACGCTTCCGCACCGCATCGACTACGCGCTTGCGCGCAGCCTGATCAATCCGTTGAATCGCTCCCTTCAACTCCTCCACCTGCAAC
>JBKJSR010000405.1:0-3370 GCA_046594355.1 Bryobacter sp. | reverse complement strand
TCGTCTGGCGCATTTGCCGGAGCATAAGGGCAAGACGATTGTTGTGGTGTTGCCCGATGCGGGTGAGCGCTATCTGACGAGCGTGTTGTTTGAAGGGCTTGTGGATTAGGATGCTGCTGCGCTTTTTCGTGGTTGTCGTTTTTGCCGGGTTGATGACGCTGCAGGCGGCGACCACTGAGCGAGGCGGGAGTGAAACGCGCGGCGCTGCTTGCGAAGATGCTCACGAATGCGAGGGTGACGGCGATTCATACATCTGAATATAAGCGCACCAAGAGCACTGCCGCACCGCTGGCGCAGTTGTTGTCGATTGAACCTAGGACCTTTTCTGCTTCTGACGTGGATGGGCTGGTGAGTGTGCTGAAAGCTGCTCCGCTCAATGCGGTGATTCTTGTGGTGACACATTCAGATCGATTGCCGGTCCTGGCGGATCGACTAGGTGTAACGGTGAAGCCCGTGGCAGAGACCGAATATTCGCGATTGTTGATTTTGAATGTGAGCATGGCGAACACGACTTCGCTCACGTTGCGATTTGGCGAAATACTGGAGTAGGATGTTGCCTTCGCGCAAGCCGGAAATCATGAGCCCTGCGGGGCATTGGCCGCAGTTGCGCGCCGCCATCGAGGCTGGCGCGGACAGTGTGTATTTTGGGCTCACTCATTTTTCAGCGCGCGCCAAGGTTGGCTTTACACAGGAGGAATTGCCGGAGGCGATTGCGACGCTGCATCGCCGCGGTGTGAAGGGCTATGTCGCCTTCAACACGCTGGTGTTTGATCGGGAACTGGAAGAAGCAGTGCGTGCGATCGAGATCATCGCGCAGGCGGGTGCGGATGCAATTATTGTGCAGGATCTGGGTATAGTTTCGCTTGCACATCAGATTGCGCCGGATCTGGAAATTCACGGCAGCACGCAGATGAGCATCACGAACGCGGATGGGGTGCGGCTGGCGCAGCGGCTGGGGGCGACGCGAGTGAATCTGGCGCGTGAGTTGTCTCTTGAAGAGATTGCGAAGATTCGCGCGGTTACCGATTGCGAGCTGGAGATCTTTGTGCATGGCGCGTTGTGTGTGGCCTATTCGGGGCAGTGTTTCAGTTCTGAAGCCTGGGGTGGTCGGAGTGCGAATCGCGGGCAGTGCGCGCAGGCATGCCGACTACCTTATGAACTGGTTGTCGACGACCAGATTGAGCCACTGGGAGATGCGCGGTATCTGCTGAGTCCGGGGGATCTTTATACGCTGGACTGGATTCCGAAGCTGCTGCCGCTGGGTATTTCATCGCTGAAGATTGAAGGCCGATACAAGGATGCGGAGTATGTGGCAATCACGACGCAGGCTTATCGCAAGGCTGTCGATGCGGCGTGGCTTGGGTTCGATGCAGGACCTTCGGCGAGCGAGGCGATTCAGGTGGAACAGGTTTACTCTCGCGGGCTGGGGGCTTTTTTTCTGAGCGGGACGGATCATCAAAAGGTAGTGCAGGGACGCGGCCCGCGGCATCGCGGTGTGTTGATGGGACGCGTGTTGCAGGTGGGCCACGACACGGTGCAAATTGAAGCGAACCAGAATCACGCCATTGCTCCGCTGAAGCCTGGCGATGGGGTTGTTTTTGATGCGGCGGATTGGCGCAGCCCGCAGGAGAAAGAAGAGGGCGGGCGCATTTATTCTGTCCGTACGGTTGGGGACAGGCGACTGGAGTTGGGCTTTGCGAATGGGGCGTTGAGTTATGGCCGGATCCGTGTGGGTGATCTGCTTTGGCGTTCGAGTGATCCTGAGCTCGACAAGTTGGCGAAGCGATTTACGGAAGCCGTGCAGCCAGTTTACAAGCGGCCAGTGGACGTGAAGGTGGAGTCGCGTACGGGTGGTGTTTTGCGGATGGTGTGGAGCGCAGGCAATCGGGTTGTTACGGTGCAATCGAGTGCGCCGCTGGTTGTTGCGCAACAGCAAGGTTTGAGTGAAGAAGGGTTGCGGGCGCAATTGAGCCGTTTGGGTGCGACCGCTTATGAGTTGGAGTTGCTGGAGGCGGTGATTGAAGGCAATCCTTTTGTGCCTGTTTCACTGTTGAATCAATTGCGGCGGGAGGCGGTGGAGCAACTGGAAGCGCTGGCTGGTGCTGTTGCGCCGAAGCCGGTGGGGGATGCGAAAGCGATACTGCGGGCGAGTACGATCGCAGCGACTGTGTCACAAGAGAGTGTGCCGGCGCAGATTCATTTGCTGGTTCGCGCGGCGAGGCAACTGGATGCCGCCATCGCCGTGCGCCCGGCGAGTATAACGCTCGATTACCTCGATCTCTATGGCTTGTGGCCATCGCTCGAGAAAGTGCGTGCGAGTGGCGTGCCGGTGCGGGTGGCGAGTCCGAGAGTGTTGAAGCCGGGTGAAGAGAAGATCGCGGATTTTCTGGCGAAGTTGAATTGCCAGTTGCTGGTGAGGTCTGCAGGGCTGCTGGATCGCTTGCACTCGCTGGGGATTGCGGGTCTGACGGGCGACTTCAGTCTGAACGCCGCGAATCAGATTACGGCCCGGATGCTGCTCGATATGGGACTGGATCGATTGACGCCAACGCACGATTTGAATGCCGCGCAGATCGAGGTGCTCGCGCGTGATGCGGGGGCTCATAGGTTGGAAGTGGTGGCTTACCAGCACCTGCCGGTGTTCCATACGGAGCACTGTGTGTTCTGCCGTTTTCTATCGAGTGGCACGTCTTACCTGGATTGCGGGCGGCCTTGCGAGAAGCACGAGATGGCGCTGCAGGACGAGCAGGGCAGGCGGCATCCCGTGGTGGCCGATGTGGGTTGCAGGAACACGGTGTTTGGGGCTGAGGCGCAGCATGCTTCCATGCATCTGGAACGTTGGCAGCAGGCCGGGATCAGGCACTTTCGGCTGGAGTTTGTGCATGAGGATGCGGAGCAGGTGAGGGAGATTCACGATGCGTTCGCGGCGACGCTAGTTGGAAAGAAGAAGCCCTCCGAATTGCAGCGGCAACTGAGCCGGTACTATGCGGAGGGCCTGACGGAAGGCAGCCTCTTTGTGCCGAAGTCGGATCCTGTGTTTCGAATTCTGTAGGCGACTTATTCGACGCTGAAAGAAAAGAAGGTGTGGCCGCAGGCGATGGCGATATGCTGCCTGCCGTCGGCGGCTGTATAGCTCATTGGGTTGGCGAAAGCTTTGCCGCCCATCGGGAAGCGCCAGAGTAACTTGCCAGTAGTGTCGTCGAGAGCGAGCAGGTCGCCGTCGCCGGTTGCCGCAAAGACGAGGCCGCCGGCGGTGCTCAACACCCCGGACCAGGAAGGCGAACTGAGAGGATATTCCCACTTGGACTTGCCTGTTTTCGGGTCGATGGCTTTGATGGCTCCAGTGGCTTCTTCGCCGGGCTTTGAGACG
>JBKJSR010000330.1:0-5818 GCA_046594355.1 Bryobacter sp. | reverse complement strand
CTTCGAGCGGCGGCAAGCTGTGTGTTTACCCATCCCGCGTGCGCGAATCGTTGGCACAAGTCCGCCGGGATCCTACGCGCGGCGCGCTTCCGCTTCGCCTGGCTCCGGGTGAAACGGTCGTGCTCTTCGGTGGGCTCGTGCCGCCTTACACACTCCCCGTTGTTGCAGGCCAGAATCGAGTTGTTTCGCTGCTTTGCTACCGGGCGATCGTTGAATAAATTTCAGAGGGACAACTGCTTTTCGTAAACCATGTCCTTCAAGTTGAACTTCACTTCGATCTGCATCGGTCCCATCGAAGTCTTGAACAGCAGTTGCTTGTCGTCCGGGCCCAATAGCAACTCCTTGCGGTGAAACGAAAACAGAATCACCGGGCCATTCACCGTCTGCTGCATTTTCACGTCGGCCGGCTGATATACCTTGTCGTCCTGTAGTTTGATGGTTGTCATTTGCAACAGCCGATCCTGCATGTTTTGTTTACGATCCTTGGCAGCGTCATCCCTGCCGCCGCCCATCATCCGCATCCCGCTGAGAGAGATTACGACAAACTCATCTCTCACCCCTTTGAAGAGGTCCTGAATTTCCATCCTCGCCTTAGCTTCGGCAACGGGAAGGGCCGTCTCAAAGCTCACCTTCACGCGTGGCATCTGCATACCGCCCCCACCGCCACCGCCCGTACTCATTGGGCCGCCGCCGCCACCCATGCGGCCGCCTGGTCCGTTGCCTGGTCCGCCGCCTGGTCCGCCCATCGCGCCCCCACCGCCGATTCCGCCGCCGCTACCCATTCCGCCACTACGGCCGTTCTCGGCTCCCCCACCACTACCACCACGAGCCTTATTCAATGCCGCCATGTCCATGCCCGGCTGCACTTCTTTGACCCAGGGAGAGTTTTCGATGATCTTCCGCGCTTCCTTTTCGGTCCATTCGCTTGGCTTTTTGTTCTGCCAAAAATCTGCGGCAAGCAAGGTTCCTGCGCAAATCAAGGTTGAGGTAATCCAGTGTTTCATCAACTACTATTTACGCTCAGTTTTGCAATTTAGAATACTTCGCTTTTGTAATATTTTGTTGTGGAGCCGAACCTGTGTTCCAGCGGCGACACATGAGTGTGTCTGGCACACTCAATTCCATGCATAGAGTTGTAGAGTCAATCGTTTAGGCTGTGGCGAAACACATGCAGTAGAAGAATTCGCATGAAGTGCCCCCTCGCCATTCTACTGGCATCCACGGCCCTCTTGGCCCCCTATGAGAGGGCCGTGGCTTTTAACGATTCATCTTTTGTGAACGTCAACTCGCGCTACCGCATCGAATTGATCTCGATCCAGAACGGCGCTCACGCCGTTTCCCGCAGCCTGCAGCGCGAGCTCGACCGCCTGATTGGCCGTCCCTTTCGTAACGAAACTCTGAATGAAGTGGAGCGCCGCATTCGCGCCGAATTCCCCGGCTTCCTCATCAAACGCAACGTCTCGAAGGGTGAAAAGCAGGATCAGATCAAAGTCCTCTTTTTGCTCGAACGCACGCGTAAGCTGATCGATTTCAATGTTCCGCGCCTCGCCTTCCACTCCGGTCAGCAGTTTAGCTTTGGTGCCAATGCCGATCTCAACATCGCGAAATCCAGCTTCAGCCTGGGTCTAATCACCGACAACGACGAAAGGGTAGAGCGCTACTCCGGCATTCGCGCCGCCGCGGTCAGCCCGCTCATTGGCAAGCGCATTCGGCTGGCTTTTCTCGGCGAGTCCTACCGCTCCCAGTGGCACGGGCAGTCTGATGAATTCTACCGTGCCCGTACCAATTTTGAGCCTACCGTAGTGCTCGATCTTGCCCCCGGCCTTGAGTTTCGGGCCGGCCTCAGTTTTAACAATCTCAATTTTCAAGTTCCGGCCGCGAGAGACCTGGCTGCGCACGCTGTAATCTCAACTCTGCGCTATACAAAGCAGCACCAACTGGGTCTCACTGGTACTCAAACACTGGAGGCAGGGTATAACCTGCGCGCGGCCACCAGTTTTCTTCACTCCGACTTCGACTATCGCCGCCACCTGGCTGAAGCCCGGCTCAGTTTTGCCTCGTCGAGCAGTGAAAAGTCGCCCGCTACCCTCAGCTTCAGCACCATGATCGGCGCAATCGATGGCCGTGCTCCCGTTCTTGACCGCTTCACGCTTGGCAACACCAGAACGCTCCGCGGCTACAACCGCTACGATCTGGCCCCCTTTGGTGCTGATCGCGTGATTCATTTTTCCGCCGATGGGCGCTATCATTTCGTCCGTGCCGTCTACGATACTGGAACGCTTTGGAATGTGGGACGTCCAAGAATACTCAGGCATTCGGCGGGGCTCGGCCTCGTCGTTGGCGGAATCACGGCTATGATTGCAATTCCCTTCAGATCCGGCCCGATCGAACCTATCTTTCTGGTGGGGATGAACTTTTGATCCCGGCGCGGATCTTCGCGCTGCTCGCCCTGCTCCTCCACCCGCTGGCGGCGCAGACTATCATTCCGCGTCTCAACGACGGTCAAATTTCTGTCACTGCCTTCAAACTCAATTTTCTCCAGGGAAAAACTCTGGACCGTTTGCGTAACGGTCAAGCTGTGAGTTTCGACTTCCATCTGCAAATCTTCGATGGTGCAAAGCCCCTTGCCCGCTCGCTGCAGCGCTTCGTTCTGAGCTACGACCTCTGGGAAGAAAGTTTCTCCGCCGTGCAGATGTCCCAATCTTCGCCCCGCACTCCGCTGTATTCGACAGCACGCCTCAAATCCGACGCGGTCGCGGGCTGGTGCCTCGGTCGCATGGTTCTGCCTTTTCCGGCGGTAGACAAATTTAAACCCCTCACGATGCACTTGGAGATTCGCAGTTCGGGCACGCGAATCGCCAATCCGCTCCGGCCCCAGGGCAGTGTCGATCTCGGCGTGCTGGTAGAAATCTTCTCCCGTCCTCCAGACCCCAGTGAACTCCGCTTCACATCGCTATCGCAACCGTTTACGCTAGAGGCATTGGCGAGCCCATGACGAGACTTCGCGACAAACTGTTGCTGCTCTTCCTCATCGCAACACTGGTGCCGATGGGGGCAACGCTTTTCATCTCCACCCGCCTGCTCAACCAATCCCTCGACGCAGCGCCACTGCGCGAGCTTGAAGAGTCTACCGCGCTGCTCGAAGCTTCCGGCAAGTCGCTTTACCAGACCGCACGCAGCCTCTTGCGCGAGCGCGCCGATCGTCACGAAATCACAGCCCAGCCGCTGCCCTCCATCCGCCTTGACGCGGGCGAAGCCGAGCGCTTCCTGCTCGATGGCAGCGACCTGATTCTCTTGCGGCCCGAAGGCGCTTACCGCCTCGGTATCGAAGGCGTCCGCCTTCCGCAATTGCAACTCAATCTCGCCCATGCCAAACAGGTGCTCGAAGCCCACCGTGATCGCGATCTCAAACGCGGCTTCTTTCTCACCCTCGCCACTGCCGCCGGTACAATCTGGCTTCTCGCCCTCCTGGCACTGCTCTACTTCACCAACCGCTTCACCCTGCCCATTCAGCAACTCACCGGAGCGCTCAAACACTTTGCCGTAGGCCGCAGAACCCAGCTCAAAGTGGAAGGCCGGGATGAATTGGCAGAAGCCATTTCCAGCTTCAACGACATGTCCGCTCAGATCGAGAACAGCCGCGAAAGGCTGCTCTATTTTACCCGCCTCGAATCCTGGCAGACTCTCGGCCGCAAGATGGCTCACGAAGTGAAAAACTCGCTCACGCCCATCCGCCTCACCGTTGAAGAGATGGTCGCCCGCAGTCACCCATCCGAACGTCTTTTTCTGGAACAGGCTTCGCAAATTGTTACCGATGAAGTGCAGAGCCTCGAGCGCCGGGTCCGCGCATTCAGTGAACTCTCCAGCGAACCACCACTGCGCCTTGAAGCTCTCGATGTCAATGCGCTCACCGAAGACCGCATCGCCTTCCTCCGCTCGGCTCATCCCGAACTTAGCTATCGTCAAAATCTCGCCCTGCCCGCCCCCTTCGCCTTCGCCGATGCCGACCTGCTCAAGGGAATCCTCACCAACCTGCTCGAAAACGCCGCCGATGCCGCGGGACATGGCGGCGTCATTCGCGTCAGCACGGAAATCAAGGGCTCACATCTCGACATCACGGTTGAAGATTCCGGTCCCGGCCTCAGCCTGCTTGCGCGCGAAACTCTCTTCCAGCCCACTATCTCTTTCAAACGAGCTGGCATGGGGCTTGGCCTCTCGATCGCCCGCCGCAGCGCCGTCCTCATGGGCGGCGATCTCGAACTCGTCACCGGCTCTCTTGGTGGCGCAGCTTTCCGCATTCGTCTCAAGGAACTAGAAACACAATGGCAAAACGAATCCTCATCGTCGACGACGAAGAAAACATCGGCCGTTCCCTTCGTCTGATCCTGGAGCGCGAAGGCTACGCAGTCTCAACCGCCAACTCGATGGCAACCTTTCAGCAATTGCCTCGCGCCGACCTCTATCTCTTCGATGTGCGCTTGCCCGATGGCAATGGCATCGATCTGTTAAAGCAAGTCATGACGCAACAGCCCGACGCTCCGGTGCTGATGATCTCGGGCCACGCCACCATTGCCGATGCCGTCGATGCCGTCCGTGCCGGTGCCTTTGACTTTCTCGAAAAACCTCTCGCGCGCGAACGAGTTTTGCTCGCCATCCGGCACGCCTTCGACCAGTCGAAACTCAAGGAAGAAAACGTCCGCCTCAAGGAACAGCTCGGTGCCGGGCCGCGCATGATCGGGACTTCTCCGGCCTTTACGCGGGTGGTTGAACAGGCCAGTCTCGCCGCCCGCACCGATGCGCGTGTGCTGCTCATCGGAGAATCCGGTACGGGCAAAGAACTGCTCGCCGCTCACATCCATCAGTGCAGCCCCTTCGTGAATGGTCCCTTCGTCAAGGTCAACTGCGCCGCCATCCCCAATGAGTTGATCGAGAGCGAACTCTTTGGTCACGAGAAGGGTGCTTTCACCGGAGCAACCGCCATGCGCCGGGGCAAGTTTGAACTCGCCGATGGTGGCACGCTGTTTCTCGATGAGGTGGGCGATCTCGCGGCGCCGAGTCAGGCCAAGCTGCTCCGCGTGCTGCAGGAAGGAGAGTTTCACCGCGTGGGCGGCGAACAATCGATTCGCGTTCAAGTGCGTGTAGTGAGTGCTACGAATAAGGATCTGGCCCTGCTGGCGCAGAAGCAGCTCTTCCGCGAAGACTTGTATTACCGTCTTGCCGTGATGCCCATTCGCATGCCCAGTCTGCGCGAGCGGGCAACAGACATCAAGGCCATGGTCGAATATTTTCTCGAAGACTTCTGCCGGCGCAATTCCTTCCGGCTCAAATCGGTTACTCCCGCCGCAGTCGCAAATCTCGAGACCTATCATTGGCCGGGCAACGCCCGTGAGTTACGTAACATCGTCGAACGCATGGCGATACTCTCACCCGGAGACCTGATCGATGAAGACGCCGTGCCTGTCGAAATCACACTTGGCCGCGAACTTACACTGGGCAACAAAAACTCGTTGCACGCCGCCAGGGAAGGGGCCGAGCGCGAGACTCTGCTCAAGGTTCTCGACGAGACCGGCTGGAATGTTTCTCAAGCGGCGCGCTCGCTCGGGCTCGAGCGCACCAACCTGCACAAACGAATGAAGGCGCTGCAACTGTCGCGCAGGAACTAAGCAGTCTGCGCCCGGAGTCGTAGGCATAATGGGCGGGCGGCCGCAGGATTATTTTTTGATACTCGCAGCGGGCAGGAAATTTTCCAGCACCCAGACCTCGAATCTGTTCTGGCCGGTTGAGTAGGCAATCTGACGGCCATCGGGATGCACGCTTA
>JBKJSR010000296.1:0-3880 GCA_046594355.1 Bryobacter sp. | reverse complement strand
GCAGTCCGTTCGCAATTTTGCGATGTGCTGGACGAAGCCGGTTTGGGCTTCTTTGTCCGATGCGAAGAGGGTGTTGGGGCCGGTGGACTGTTGCGCATTCGCGCGGTTCGCATCTACTTTTGTTTGTGACGACATGGGGAAATTTCCTTTGTGATTTGAAATAGAAAAGAGCCCGGCGGCCTTGCGGCTAACGGACTCTATCCCGATTTGCAATTTAACAGAATGGGGAGCGGAAACGAACTATCGGTTTTGGACGCTGTTGATTCTATAGGAAATAAAGTTGATAATGTTTGTCAACGGGATTTTGGCTTTGTGTTGCCGGGGAAGTTTGGCCCTTTTCTTGAGGTCTCGCCGCATAAGAGAATGTACGCCCCGCACATTGGAATTGCATCGGGCGAGGAGTTGATCCAAATGGCTAACGATAAAAATGATCCGGGCACGGCGGCGAACCAGGTGATTGTGCTCGCATTCGATCTTTTCGAGACCGAGATCGCGGACCTCCCCAGTCAACTTGCCATAGCGCTTGACAGCCCAGAAGTCAGAGCTTCTATCCGGAAGACGCTCCTCGATTTTGCGAAGACGAAAATCGATCCGAACAAAACCCAGATTACAGCAGCCGAGGCGGCGAAGCTGTTTGAGGCTCTCGGCACCGGAGTGAAGGATGAGGGCAGTAAAGTACTTCTGGCACAGATCAAAAACACGCCTGAGTTCAAGAAGCTGGAGTCGAGCCTTGAGGCCTTTAAGACGGCTGCCGCATCCACTTCGCTCGGCGTCTGGGTGGACCATAACAAGAACATTCTCTACGTGGTTGGCGCGGCGCTGGTGGTGGGGACGGCGACCGTGCTGTACGTGACGAAGACGGGCGGCCCGATTGTGAAGCAAATTGTGAACCCGCTGCAAGACAAGCAGTTTGACGTAGTTCAAATGGGCAAGCTGAAAATTAAGGCAGGGCTTTGGAAATTCGAGCCCGATGCCGCCGTGCTTGGCGCAAAAGTGGTTGGCGAGGTGAAATGGCAGCAGGTCATGGTCGAAGTGAAGTTTGGGATCCTGGCCCAGGCGGCGGATATTCAAAAGGTGGAGGGAGCGGTGGTGGTGAAATCCGGGGGCTTCCACCTTAATCTGACAGGAGAAGGGCTGCCGCAAACCCGACAAGTGAATCTTGGGCTGAAGCTCGATTACAAGGGCACTACACGTAATGGCAACTTCAACGTTGGCATTGGGGCGATGTATCAGGATCAGCTCATGGGCGGGCAGCTCAACGCCGGCTTTGAGACCAAGCAGGGCGTCAACTTCGGCTTGAGTGGCAATCTAGCGCAGCAGAAGGGCGGCGGAACGCAGTATGGTGGCCTGTTTACAATTACGATTCCGCTTTGAGGCGGGGGATTTCGGAGCGGCTTGCTTAGACAGCTACCGGAGCGAGGGCTTCACGCGCTCTCATCAACTCGAATGCAATACTGCTTTGGCCTTGGTCGATGAGCGATTCGAGGATGACCGGAATCTCGTCTGGAATTGATCCAGCGATTGCATTGAAGGCCATAACTGCGTTGAGGGAAATGGGGTCGTGCCGACTAGCGGTGTTTACTTCGCTCATATGCACTTGGGTGAGCCGGTCTCCGAATGCAGCGAGCAAGAGAGAGGCTTCGATCATGGTCGGGTCAATCTGGCGGGCGTGTCCAATGTCAAAGCAGAAACGGGCTGCTGGCAAGCACTCAAAGAATCCACGCAGCTCTGCGACGGTTCTGCCGATGGGCTTGCGCTTATCCATGTTTTCTATCAAGAGTTTGTCGCCTAAGGAGCGCCACAAGTTTGGTTGCAGGATCGCGTCGGGATGAACCACTACCGGATAACCATTTGCGGCCAGTTCGCCGAGCTGGGCTGTAAGCCATGGCTCCAAGTGCGGGGGGAAGCGGCTGGGAGCGTGGATCGAGACATAAGTGAATTGATGCAGGTCAAGCGAGGGCAGAGCTTCGATTAACGGAACGAGTTCGTCTATGCGGAGGGCGGAAAGCTCCACGGCCTCGATCTCATGTTCCTGCATGCGGGTCAACGCAGTTCGAAAATCACCGCATGCGATAGCGCCTGTTGAAAATCCAATTTTCCGCATTAGAACAACCTGGACCGACGGGATGGATGGAGGGGGACTGGAATGACCGGGAAGGGTGGGGCGCTGGTGGCACCCCATTTTTTGGTTCGAGATTTGAACTACTGCTAGCCGATCGTGAAGCCTTTGCGGAGCTTGGGTTTCAGGTACTGATTCGCTTCGTTGTTGTTGGTGAAGCGCATTTTGGCTGAGTCCCATTCGAGCTTGCCCGGGACGCGGAGGGCAATTACGCCCAAGAGCATCCACTCGACGAAGGGGGCCGCAACGTTGAAGTTGGAACAGGCAGGGTCGCCGCCTTTGCAGGCGCGGAGCCAGTCGCGGTAATGGCCGGGGGAACGGGTGAGTAAGGGATCGGGCATGCGGAAATCGGCCATCTTCGCCGTGGGGAGGAGTCGCGTGTTTTCTCCGTAGGTACCCGTGGTGAGGATGCCTTTGTCGCCGATGAAGACGCTGCCGTTGGGAGAGCCGGGCTTGACCTCGGGATTGCCCTTGAGGGCCTGGTAGGCTTCGTAGTTGAAGATGCGGCCGATCATGCCGTTGTAGCCAGGTTCACGACTGGGCACCCGGTTGGGGGCTTGGCCCGCTTGCCCTTGGGGCCGGGGACGGTTGGGGAGATCACCCAGCCATTCGTCGGCGGGGACGCCTTCGATCTTGGGACTCTCTTTGAGGCCGTCGTGCCAGAAGATGGATACGGGACCCATGGTGCCGCGAGCGGGGAAGTCGAAACGGGTGATGGATTTTCTGGGGAACTGGAAGTTACTGGTGCCTTCCTTCATGATGCATTCGACGCTAGAGGGGGTGCCAAGTTTGAGTGCCATGTTGGGAGCACCGAGGATGTGGCAAGCCATGTCGCCGAGTGCGCCGCAACCGAAGTCGAAGAAGCCGCGCCAGTTGAAGGGCTGATAGAAGCCGCCGTAAGGAGATTTGAAATCCTTGCCGCCGGAGGTGTAGGGCCGCTTTTCGGCGGAGCCGAGCCAAAGGTCCCATTCGAGGGTGTTTGGAGCTTCTTCGGGGGCGGGAATTTCGGTGGTGCCCTGGGGCCACCAAGGGCGGTCTGTCCAGGCGTGGACTTCCTTGACCTGACCGAGTTCGCCGGACCAGACGATTTCAGAGACCTGACGGGTGCCTTCGTTCGAGTAGCCCTGGTTGCCCATTTGCGTGGCGACCTTGAATTTATTGGCTGCTTCCTGCATCTCGCGGGCTTCCCAGACGGTGCGGGTGAGGGGCTTCTGGCAATAGACGTGTTTGCCGCGCTGCATGGCGGCGATGGAGGCTACGGCGTGCATGTGATCGGGAACAGCGACGATGACGGCGTCGATGTTGTTCGACTGCTCGTCGAGCATCTTGCGGTAGTCCTTGTATTTAGTGGCCTTGTCGAATTGTTTGAAGGCGCGTTCGGCACGTTTTTCGTCCACGTCGCAGAGGGCGACGATATTCTCACCGATGCAACCCTGGATGTCGCTGTGGCCCTTGCCGCCGGAACCGATGGCGGCGATGTTCAGTTTTTCGTTGGGGCTTTTATAGCCGAGCATTTTGAGAGAAGCGGCGCTGCCGAATCCGGCGGCGGGGACTGCGCCGGCGAGGAGCGGTCCGTAAAAGAAAAATCGTCGATTGACGTGCGAAGACATGCGAAGCAAATACCTCTTTTGTCATGCTACACCCTGGGGCGGTGAGAGGTGGCATAGAGTAAGAGGATATTTGTAATGACCACTCCACTTGTACTCTCATTGATTAGCCTCTCGATTGCAGCCAGTGCGGCCCCCCGCAGTTCCGACATCC
>JBKJSR010000171.1:0-4458 GCA_046594355.1 Bryobacter sp. | reverse complement strand
GCCGGCTTCGACAAGAATCTTCGAGTGTTGACAGAGCAGGGCGAGACTGATCCCAAGTTCTTCGGCGAGGTCCGTACCAGTACGCTCTTGCCCGTCCGCGACCCGCTCCATGAAGCGGACGCGCTCCGTCTGCTCTATCGCGCTCAATCTGCTTTTTGTCTTCGCCGCCATCCGTCTGACTATAGCGGCGAAGCCGGGCACAATGGGTTCATGAGCGACTCAATCCTCTTTACCCCGCTGCGCTTGCGCGATGTAGAATTTTCAAACCGCATCGGCATCTCCCCCATGTGTCAATACTCCGCCGTCGATGGCTTTGCCAACGACTGGCATTTTGCCCATCTCTGCGTACGGGCCGTCGGTGGGGCTGGCCTCGTGATGGTGGAAGCGACGGCGGTGGCACGCGACGGCCGTATCACGCACGGCTGCACCGGACTGTGGTCGGAGGAACAAGTCGAGCAGCTAGCTCGGATCGCCCGCTTCCTGAAATCTCATGGCAGCGTCCCGGGCATACAACTGGCCCACGCGGGCCGCAAGGCAAGCGCGCAATTGCCCTGGAATGGCGATAGCGCTCTGAGCGCTGCAGAAGGAGCTTGGCAGACTGTTGCTCCCAGCGCCATTCCCTTCGCTGCGGGCTGGCACACGCCGCACGCTCTCACTCCATCTGAAATCGGGGATCTCGCAAAAGACTTCGCCTCGGCGACACGCCGCGCCCTTCAGGCAGGCTTCGAAGTTGTAGAGATCCACGCCGCGCACGGCTATTTGTTGAACGAGTTTCTTTCTCCGCTCGCGAACCAGCGCTCCGATCATTATGGCGGCAGCTTTGAAAACCGCACCCGCTTCTTGCGGGAAGTCATTGAGGCAGTGCGCAGCGAGTGGCCCTCCCGCTTGCCGCTCTTCCTTCGTATCTCTGCTTCCGACTGGGCGGAGGACGGTTGGACCATTGAAGATTCCGTCGAGCTAGCAAAGATGGTGAAGCCGCTTGGCATCGACCTGATCGACTGTTCATCGGGAGGCACAGTCGCCTACGCCAAAATGCAGCTCGGGCCCGGATATCAGGTGCCCTTCTCGGAGGCGGTACGCAACCGTGGCGGCATTGCGACTGCCGCTGTAGGCATGATCACCGAACCTCGCCAGGCCGAAGCGATCATCAAGGCTGGACAGGCCGACCTCGTCCTGCTCGCTCGCGAATCTCTGCGCGACCCCTACTGGCCGATCCACGCCGCCAAGGCGCTAGGCGTCGCCCCGCTAGTTCCAAACCAATACCTGCGCGCGATCTAGCCTTTGGCCGCGATCAGTTTCTCAATGCCCGCAACCATTTCCGGAATGCTCTTGATCTGGCGCGCCGCCTCATCGGGAATGTTGATGTCAAATTCGTTCTCGAGCGCAAATAGAATATTGATCCCATCGAGCGAATCGAATTTCAACTCCTCAAACGTGGACTCGCGACCGATCAAATCGGCGGAAATCTTCTGGGTCTCGGCGATGACGCGGATCACGCGGTCGCTTAGTTCTAGTCCGGAATCAATGTCTCGGACGTCTGGTTGGTCGGGCATAGCAATTCACTCACGGTTTCGAATTTGTAGCCCTGTTTCTGCAAGAAAGGCAGCGCCCAGGACAGAGCGTCAAGCGTGTTCTGGATGTTCGGGTTGATTTGAAGTCCGCGTCCGTCGTGTAGGCAGATGATGCCGCCCGGCCGCGCCCGGTCGGCGATACGGCGCGCCACCTGGTCGGCAAGATACTTCCAGTCGAGACCAATCACAGTCCACATCACGCCCATCAGGTCGTGACGGGCTTGCGCCGCACCCAACCCGAACCAGCGGCAACCAAACGGGGCGCGAAAGTATTTCGGCCGAAAGTAAAGCACATCTTCAAAGGTCTGTTGCGCCGCCGCTACTTCGCGTTCAATGTATTCGGCGCTTCGCAGATAGAGTGCCTTGTGGCTGTAGGTGTGGTTACCAATCTCATGACCGCGGCAGAACACTTCTTGCGCCACATCGGGCAGCCGGCGTACATTCGCCCCGCACATAAAGAAAGTGGCCCGCACACCATAGCGATCCAGCAAATCGAGCAGATCGATGGTCGACTCGCTCGGACCATCGTCAAAGGTAAGCGCCAGCGACTTCCTGCCACTTTTGCCTTTGTAGACGCTGGGGGCCAACCAGTCGCACCAAGGCGCGCGAACGGCACAAGCCATTCCTCCTGCGGCAATCGTCAAAGGCGTGAGAGGGTTACTGAGAAGCTCCACCATACTGCATCTACTTATCTACTACCCACTGTACGCTGTGATCGTTGTGAACGGCCCAGGTACCGGGTGGCTCGATCAGCGTAAAGGTGCTCCACGGCCCCGGCTTCCACGGATACTTCCCGATCACCCTCTCATCCACATCGACACCAAGACCAGGCGTGCGCGGCACGATCAGATCGCCATCGACGATCTGCAAAGGCTCTTTCAAAATCTCTTCCGCGAGCGGAAACTCGTACATGATCTTTTGTCCGGGTTTGCGATACAACGGATACTCGAGCCATTCGACGACATGCTCCGGCCAGCAGATCCCGAGCTGGGCGGCGGCGATGATTTCGAGGAGCGTTCCCCAGCTGTGGAAGGCAAAGCGAAGCTCGGCTTTTTGAATTTCGGCAAACAGCCGACGTCCCCAGGCGTACCCGCCCTGACAAACGATATCGGCCTGTACAAAATCGACACAGGGTCCATTCATCAGATCGAAGAAGCCGTTCTCGTCGTGCTCATGCTCACCCCCCGCCAGCGGCACAATGTCTTCGGCATGCAGCGTGCGGTAGAGTTCATGTTTGTGCGGCAACATAGGTTCTTCCAGCCAGCACAGGTCGTGCTCCGCCATCTGCCCGGCCAGCTTCTTCACCGTTTCCGGTGAGTAACTGCGATCTCCCATGCGCCACCAGGTGTGCGCATCCACCATCAGGTCCATCCCGGGGCCAAGGCGCTCACGAATCAATCGGACAGCCTCAAGGTCCGCTTCAGGGCCCATGCCGGGACGCATTTTGTAGGCTTTGAATCCGAGACGCGCAACTTCCGCAGCCTCGTCCGCGTAGGCTTCCGGCGTCATGTACATTCCCGCAGAACCATAGAGACGGATCTTGTCGCGCACACGGCCGCCAAGCAGCTCCGACACCGGTACTCCAGCAGCGCGCGCCGCCAGATCGTAAAGAGCAACTTCAACGGTGAAGTAGATCTTCGCCATCTGCACATCCTTGCCCGGGCCAGCCATGAATTGCACCCGCAACGCATCCGGGTCGGCCAGCGACTTCCCCACGAGCCACGGCCCAATCGTGTCCACGATCATGCGCTGCGCGGCATCGCTACCTTGCCCCGGCGCATAACCGACACGACCCTTGTCGCTCACAACGCGGATCAGCATCGCGTCCCGCTTGTAGATAACACGCCTGCCCCCGAAGTAATCCAGCACAAGCGGTTCCGGAAGCGGAAAGGTTAAGAGGTGCGGCTCAACGCGCGCGATCCTTGACATGCTGCCATGCTATCCCAATCGGCGCGGACGCCAGATTCAGACACTTAGGCTGCTTGCGAGGTTCGATTGCAATCTAGCGTCCGAGTTGCGTATGAGCGAAGCTATGCTATCGAGCCTGTTGTTGGTGCCGAGAAAATCTGGATTAAATCCAGATGCAAAAGGTGATCTTCAGTGCAAGAGATCGCCGGGTGCGAGCGCCCGAGTGCAAACCCAAAGCCGTCTATACGGGTGGTGCTTTGGGCTTCGAGGTGCAAATCGAACTGATTCAGAGATGTCAAAGAACTTGCCCGGCGTGGTTTGTCCACCGACCCGAGATTGAGGCGGCCTAGCGCTTGGTGGGATTGGCTTCGATTTCTCGTTTTTTTGCTTCTTCGGCTAGTTTGAGTGCGGCGAGTTGTTCTTCGTAGGTGCCGTATTTGGTTTGCATGCGTTCGGCGAAGTTGCGGAAGAGTAACTCGGCGTCCATTGCGGTGGGAGGTTTTTGCGGCAATGGATTTGTTTTTACGTTTTTCGGTAACTTGTCGAGGGCCATGATGCCTTGGGGAGTAGGGGCCGCATCGTAGTATTCGGCTTCGGGGCGAGGTGGGAGGGGAGACTGGTCCGGAATGGCTTCGAATTCCAGATTTTCTTTGTTGTGCATAAGATCGAAGCGGATCTTTTGTTCGGCACGGATCGCTTTGATAGTGCGCTGGATGCGTGCAGGTAGACGGTCGAGCTCACGCATGATGTGCGGGAGGAAGGCGACTGGGGTTTTGAGGATGTCTTCGACGCGGAAGCTCATGGCCTGGTTGAAGAGGAATTCCATTTGGAGGAATCGTAGTTGCTGGTGGATGAGCTGGTGGACGAGGCCGACTTCGGTTGGGGTGACGGGTTCGAATTGATCGAGGTAGTTGGTGACGACGGATAAGGCGATGTCGTGGTTGTGGATGAAGCCATCGAAGTTGGTGAGTGAGTAGAG
>JBKJSR010000120.1:0-6874 GCA_046594355.1 Bryobacter sp. | reverse complement strand
GTGAACTGGATCAGGCTCTCGTAGCTGGGAACGCGGCCGGTGAGATCGAGAGTGACGCGGCGGGCGAATTCGAAATCGTTGGTCTTCTCGGCGGGGGCGATGTTCTTGCGCTGCAGTTCGCCAAAAATTGCGACGTCGATCGGGGAATCGGAGACCTGGTCCTGCAGGAGTCTTGTGCGGGTGCCCGTAGGCACAATAGCCTGAAAACCATAGCGGCCGAAGTTGGAAACTTCTTCTGTGATGCGACTGCGCCAGTAGCGGTCGCGCGCTTCCGTTGCGTATTTCTCGCGTTCGGCGCCAAAGAAATTACAGTCGGAGTGGTTCTCCAGACTGACTGGATCCTGCTCTTGCGCTCCCGCGAAAAATGTCGTTGCCAAGACCACGACGCCAATGCTGGCGGAGGCTAAAAAAACTTTTGTTTTGTGCATTTTGCTACCCCGATATTTGCTGCCGAAGCATGCCGTTACAGTGACTATAACCCCGCCCGGAAAATTAGTTGCTAGTCCTAAGGTGTTTTCTAGTACCACCTAGGACTCAGTAGCGAGAGACAATAAGGTCTCGATGCCTGCCTCAGTTCGTGAATACTTTTCTCCCCGGGGCATCCTCTCGCAAATCCACCCGAAATTTGAATTTCGCGAGGGCCAGCTCGAGATGGCGCAGTCGGTTGCCGATGCGCTTGAGGAGCACCGTCACCTGATTGTGGAAGCGGGAACGGGCACGGGCAAGACGATGGCTTACCTGATCCCCGCAGTGTTGAGCAACAAGCGGGTTGTGGTTTCTACGGGCACAAAGAACCTGCAGGAACAACTTTTTTTCAAAGACATCCCGATGGTGGAAGCGGTGATGAAGCGCCCGCTGAAGGTGACCTACATGAAGGGGCGGGCGAATTACATCTGCCGACAAAAGGTGGATGAAGCGGCGGGGTCGCAATCGGCCTGGCTCGACGGCATGGAGGAAGTAAGCGACTTCCGCATCATCCGCGACTGGTTGCCGCACACGGAGATGGGCGACCGGAGCGAGTTGCGAACTTTGCCGGAGCATTCTGGCGTATGGATGAAGCTGGATGCGCGCGGGGAACGCTGCACGGGGCAGAAGTGCGGCCACTATGACAACTGCTTCATTACGGCGATGATGCGGCGGGCTTTGGATTCCGACATCATCATCGTGAACCATCATTTGTTCTTCGCCGACCTCGCCGTGAAACAGGAAGACTTTGGGGGTATTATTCCCAAGTACGACGCGGTGATTTTTGACGAGGCGCATGAGATTGAAGATGTGGTGGGGCAGTACTTTGGGGCCACGGTGTCGAACCTGCAGGTGCAGGATTTGGGTCGTGATGTTCTCGATTTGGCGAAGCGTAAGGAGTTTCATACCAACTCGCTTGAAGATCTGGTACGCGGTGCGATTGCGGCGACCGAGCGCTTCTTCGATTTGTTTGGAATGGTGGAGGGGCGATCCAGTTTTCGTGAACACAAGGCCTTTCTGACAGACTTTGCAGAAGAATACGGTGGGGCGCTTACGGCGCTGGAAATCCTCGCGACGCAGTTGCAGTTGGTGGAGGGGTCGGTGGACGAAGTGATTCCGCTGCACCGGCGCACGAAGAGTATCCAGGAGGGGATCACGTTCTTCCTCGAATCTAAGGATGAGCGCTTTGTGTTTTGGGTAGAGAGACGTGGGCGGGGAACGCATCTGCAGGCAACGCCGATCGATGTGTCAACGATTTTGAGCGAGAAGCTGTTTGAAGAGATTCCGACGACGATCCTGACGTCGGCGACGCTGGCGGTAGCGGGCGACTTTGAATTTCTGAAGAAGCGGCTAGGGCTGAGTAGTGCGCGTTCTCTGCTCGTCGATAGCCCCTTTGATTTCCAGAAGCAGGCGTTGCTGTACATTCCGCAGCACATGCCCGATCCACGCAGTTCGGAGTTTTCGACGACTGCGGCGCGTGAAATTGTGCGGCTCTTGCGATTGAGCGAAGGGCGGGCATTCTGTCTGTTTACGAGTTATCACCAGATGCGTACGATTCATGAACGCGTCGCGCTGGAGGTGAAATATCCGCTGCTGCTGCAAGGTAGCAAGCCCCGCAACGTGCTACTCGATGAGTTTCGTACGACGAGGAACGCGGTGTTGTTTGCGACGAGTTCCTTCTGGCAGGGAGTGGATGTGCAAGGCGATCAGTTATCGATGGTGATCATCGATAAGCTGCCGTTTGCGGTGCCGACGGACCCGGTGGTCGAGGCGCGTTCGAGCCAGATCAAGCAGGCGGGCGGGCGGCCGTTTTTCGACTATCAGATCCCGCAGGCGGCGATTGCGCTCAAGCAGGGATTTGGAAGGTTGATCCGTTCAAAGTCGGATCGCGGAGTGCTGGTGTTGCTGGATACTCGGATCACCGCGCAGCGGTACGGGCAGATCTTCTTCGATTCGTTACCCGATTACGGGTTCACGACGGAGATTGAGGATGTGGCGCGGTTCTTCTCGGCTGAAGGCCCGCGTTAGTGTTCTAAGAGACGCGAGTTGCTTGGAAGCTGAATTCTACCTTTTCTTCATTCCTCCACCTCGCAATGGAGATAATTGGAGTCCAACCCGCCGCAAAGAGTTCGCGCATTCGTTTCAGACCGACCTTGGCTTCAGCCTTGGAGACATGGCCTCTGCCCGTAAGGGCTTTCTACCTCGTTAAAACTGCCAGGAGTGGAGGCGTTCACCGCCACAATCGCCCGGTCGGCATGGAGACGAAGAATTGGCCATTGCGCATTGCCAAGGACAATAAGCGCTATCTTACGCAACGAAAGGTCCTGCTAGTACCGGATATCCCAGCCTGCTTTGCCGGGGCGGCGTTGACCTTCGTCAAGTGAACGTGACGGACATTTCACCTTGTTTCTTTCGCGAGGTAGTAATGGCGATTTCGATATCGTGACCAAGCGATGTCAGGAAATCCATCAGGCGTTCCACGGAAAACGCGCCGGACTGCCCGCGCATCAGGCTTGAGACATGCGGCTGCCTGATGCCAAGAATTTCTCCGGCCTGCGTCTGCGTGAGCTTACGCTCCTTGATGCTCCGGTAGATCTGTAACGTAAACCGCGCTTTCAATAGTTCTTGTTCCGAGTTTGCAAAGCCAAGGTCTGCAAACACGTTTCCGCTGCTCTTCGTAATGCGAACCGAGGGCACGCTGTTTTTCTTCGGGATCTTCTTCGTCATTGTCAGTTCTGCCTTTTTCTGTAGTCGAGCTTAGCGGCAGCAAGTCGCCGGTGGATCAGTTCGAGTTCATTTTTCGGGGTGGAGAGGCCTTTCCTTGATTTCTTCTGAAAGGCATGAAGGACGTAAATAACATCTACAAAGCGCACTGTAAAAACGGTCCGCCAAGTATCGCTTTGACGATCGGTAACGATCTCCAGGACCGAACGCCCGCCAAAACCTTTCAGGGCCTTTACGCTTGGATATTCCTCCCCACACTGGACGGCAAAGAGGGCCTGTCCAATGTGGCGTTGGACAGTTTTTAGTCCACCATCCATTATACTAGTATACGTATTGTCGTATAACAAGCCAAAAAGGCTCAACGATAGATGGCTCTGCTGTTGACCCGGAATGCTGCGTGGCTCTCCGTTCAACAGTCCGGCGTCTAAGGCGTATCCTTCCGTTTGGTGCAGCGATCATGAGTCCAGCCGCCAAGGCGTGACGCCTTGGCTTTGACGGGCGCGGAATCATGGCCTCTACCCGTAAGGGATTTCTACCTCGTTAAATTGCCAGGAGTGGCGGCGTTAGCACGGGAACACCAGGATTTTTTCCGCTGCCTTCCTGTTAGAGGTTGGATGATCTTTCAATGAATTCACCCGAATGCGGATGGACCTCGATATTCTGGAAGTAGAAAGATTTTTTGGATGTACGAAGTAATTGTCGAACAGCCCTTTTCGGCTGCCCACTACCTGAAAGACTACCCCGGCAAGTGTGCCCAGATTCACGGCCACAACTACAAAGTGCAGATCACGGTGGAGGGCGAGACGCTCGACCATTTGGGGATGCTCATTGAGTTTGAAGTCATCAAGCAGGCGGTGGCGAAGTGGATCGACCTGTTTGACCATGGTTTCTTGAATGAGATCCCGCCCTTTGACACGATCAACCCGAGCGCGGAAAATCTAGCCAAGTTTTTTTATGATGAGGTGGAAGGCGCGATCCGGCAGCAAGGAACGACTGCCTCGACGCGGGTTTCTTATGTACGGGTGTTTGAGACCGAGAAGTGTTCGGCCGCTTATCGACCGGGGCTATAAGCCAAAGGCAGTCGCACCTTGCTTAAGAGTGCCCTAGCGGCCGAAGTAGGTTGCGTTTTCCTGAGCGAATTCGGACCACTTCTCCGGCAGGTCGTCGAGGGCGAAGATCGCTGAAACCGGGCAAACCGGGACGCACGCACCACAGTCAATGCACTCCACAGGGTCGATGTAGAGCATCTTTTCGCCTTCGAACTTTTCGGAGTCCTTTTTCGGATGGATGCAGTCCACCGGGCAGGCGTCTACACAAGCTGAATCTTTTGTCCCAATGCAGGGCTCTGCAATCACATATGCCATTTCCTCCCCAGATTAGCATGAGCAGGGGCTAGAGCCATTTTTGAGAAAGAGCCAGATCAGGCTGCCGCAGAACTCGTGGCCGCCTTCGAATTCATTGAATACAAATTTGTCCGAGGCACCGAGTTTGCCGTAATAAAGCGCAGCGCGTTCTGCGACTTGGCGGCCTTGTTCGATGGGGATGAGCTTGTCATTGATGCCGCTTTGGACCTGTAAAGTGCGAGGGGCGATCAGGCCAGCGACTTCAGCCGGGGCCAGTTCGAAGCAGACGACCGGTAGTTCTGCCGTCCGTGATATGAGGAGGATCGTCTGGCAGTGCCTGCATTCCGGTCGCCCAAAGGATATATGACGCTATGAGGCGAGGTCTTTGTAATTGGTGCCACCGTGAAAGGTGGCCATCTCGGGGAAGCCACCGCCATGCTGGGAGATGACGAGGGGTACACGATTTGAAACCAGTTTTTTCGGGACTATGTAGAGACCGCAGGCATCCAGGCCATCGGCAACGGAAAGGTAGGTGCGGTAGTAGGAGGCAACCGCATCTTCGCCTGTTTTTTCGAGTTGAATCGCGCCACAACTTTCATCTGAGGAGGCGGTTAGCCGATGCGGGGTTTGAGGAGGAGGCGCGTCGCGAAGCCGTCCAATTGCCGCCAGAGCTTTTCGCGGATCGGCATGGTGGCGCGGAGATTTCCTTCGTAGAGATCCCGCTGACAGAAGAGCAAGGCAATGTGGGATCGGGTTACGATCATGAGGTCCACTTTATATGAACACGGTTGTATTTTTCTTTACTGGCGGTACGATCTCGATGAAGCACGACCCAGTGCGCGGGGGCGCAGTGCCGGCCTTGTCGGGAGAAGAAATCCTGGCGCATGATCCGGAGTTGCCGAAGCTCGCGAATGTGGAAGTGATCAACTTTAGCCGACTCGCCGGACCGCAGGTAACGCCGCAACACATGTGGCAGTTGTCAGAGCAGATTCGGGAGCAGTTGCAGCGGCCGGAGGTGAGTGGCGTTGTGGTGACGCATGGCACCGATACGCTCGAGGAGACCGCTTTTTTTCTCGATCTGCGGCACCATTTGGCGAAGCCTGTGATTGTGATCGGAGCGATGCGCAATGCTTCGGAGTTGTCCTATGACGGGCCGGCGAATGTGCGCGCGGCGATGAGGGTGGCGCTCGATGAGGGGTCGCGGGGACAAGGCGTGTTTGTGTTGCTTAACGAGACGATCCATGCGGCGGCCTATGCGACGAAGATGGACACGCAGGCAATCGAGACTTTTCAATCGCCGGTCTTTGGGCCGTTGGGAATTGTAGATATGGACCGCGTGTTCTTTGCGCGGGTGTTGAAGTTTCGGCAGACAATTGACACGGCGCGGCTCGAAGAAAGGGTTGACCTGTTTCAGATGTATGCGGGAGCGGATGGGCGCTTCATCGATGCGGCGCGGGAGCAGGGAGCGCAGGGAATCGTGATTGAAGGAACGGGCAGAGGGAATGTGCCGCCGATGACCTTGCCAGCGATCCAGCGTGCGATTGATGCGGGCGTGGCGGTGCTGATCTCGACACGCTGCGCGCAGGGGCGAGTGCTCGACACCTATGCGTATGAGGGGTCCGGGAGGGACTTGCGGAATCGCGGTGTGATCTTCGCGGGGAACCTGACGGGACCGAAGGCTCGGATCCTGTTGATGCTGGCGCTGGGGATTACGAATGAGCCTAAGGAGTTGCGTCAGTTGATTGAAGCGGGCCAGTATTTTTAGCCGCCTCGAAGCCTACGCAGTAGAAGACGGGGAGGCGCGGGTATTTGGGGAAGCTCGAGTCCAGCTTGGCGCGGCCGCAGTGATAGAACACGCTGCCACGATCATTTTCGATGCGTCTCACCCACGCGCATGTTCCGCATAAACCTGGATTCATTCCATCTGCTATCATCCCTCCAAATGAAGGGCTCAGTTGCGCTGCTGCCGATGTTGCTTATCTCTTGCGGGACCGAAGTCCGGCGGGAAGAGGTGGCGAAGTTTGTTTTGCCGGATCTGCCACGGGTGATTGCGGAGGAAGTAAGGTTTCCTGCGGCGAACCGGAAGTCGGTACACGCGGTGGAGAAGGAATTGCTGGGGCTTAGTTATCTCGGTGGCGGGAACCTGGCCGAGTACGATACGGGCAAGGCGAAATACAAGCTGTTTCTGATTCGCTGCCGTACGGCGGCGCAGGCGGGCAGCTATATCTTCGAAATCAAGAAGCAGATGCAGGAGGCGAAGTTTGTGGCTTCTTATGGCGGTTTCTTTGCGGCGAATACGATCGCGGGCCCATTGCTTGTGTTTGCCAAAGGTAATTATATTG
>JBKJSR010000070.1:0-3925 GCA_046594355.1 Bryobacter sp. | reverse complement strand
AAGCGCTCCGCCAACCCGGCAGCCTAGGCGTCCACGGCCTCGGGTGGGTGCGTAAGCGAGCCTGTCTGTGGTTTGGTTTGCCCGGGGATCTCCATCGCCCAGACGTGTTTCTGATCGGCCCAATCAATTGCGATCAGAGTGGCAAATTGTGGCTCCATCGTTGTCTCTCCGGTTGAGTTTCCGGCAGGCGGGCATTCCTCGCGCGACGGCCTTATAGTAGATCCTGGTGTTTCACTTCCAGGCGGCATCTGAGGATTCGTCTGGAGGAATTGCCAACCCGCCGCCCGAGGGTCTAGAAATAGACATCTAGTGTCGGGTTGATTCGTTCGTGGCGGCGGGAGGCCTGTCCTTTATCACGCTGGCAGAATGGCCAAGCTGTGGCAAGGACACGATTCCCACATTCCGTCGCGGCGACGGCTGTGGAAAACCCTTATCTCAACCTTTCTCCTTTGGAGAAACTATAAGGTTAATTTGTCGACCCAAGTGCCCGCCATGAGCCGCTCCCTGAAACTTCGAAGCTTACTGATGGGAGTGAGCCAGTGTCGGGGAGGTCGACCTTGCGCTGCCCTCACCAATCGCAAACCATGATTTCGTAGGACGCGCGAAACGCGAGGATCAAGCCGTTACAGGAAAATATGCCGCCGCCATGATCGGTACGAACAGTTTTACTTCAAACTGCTCTTGACGCTCGCTGCCACGCGCCGCCCGTCTGGCGCGAACCTTAGCCCATGGATCCAAGCTTTAGACCAAGTGTGGAGGAGGGGCTGGGAATCGTTGTAAAGCCCAAGCTTGAAATGCGGTAGGAGCTCGTGGGAGACTGCCTTCACCGCCACTTCAATTACCTGATCATCGGTATGTTATGAAGGCGGGTTCGACTGAAACCGATATGCAACCTTCGATGGCTTCTCTCAGATTGGTGCGGAGTTCTTTCATGCTTTCGCCTTGGGTGACGCAGCTTGGGATGGAGGGCACTTCGGCCCAGAATCCACCTTTTTCGGCTTTGCGGACGACAACATGGATCTTCATAAGAATAGGTGGTGGAGGCGGTGGGAGTCGAACCCACGTCCGAAATGGCTGCCATACTAGAGCCTACGTGTGTATCTATTTCGTTGTTTATTCGACTCGAACTCTCAGAAACAGCAAAATGAGCCCAAATCTAGTCCGATTGATGTCAGCCTGAAGCTACGAACAGAAGCCCTCGGCCCATTCCGTGTAATGACGCTCATCGACTAACCCACGAACATATCAGCCTGAGCGGCTACTTAATTAATTAAGCAGCGTATGCAAATTGCGTGTTAGCAATTGTGTTTTTCCAGTCGTTTTACGAGAGCCTGGAGCTCGACACGCCTCTAATACAACAAATCATCCCGTCGAAGCCGTTACGCCCCCCTTTCAAGATCATCACCATTGTAACGCGCCCGCCCCGACTTTGGTTGCGCCGCAGTTTGAGCATCTTTGACACTGGAGTTGAAGAATCGCGGGTAAACGCTTGACTCGGCAATAGAAACCCTACTAGCATTTTGGTTTGAGCGACTCCACCGACGACTTTCTCCGCTTTGATCCCACCGATCTCGCACCGGGAATCCGGAGTGTGGATGAACTCCCGGCAAAGCTGTATTTTCGTATCGGTGAAGTAGCGAAACTGACGGGCCTGAAGCAGCACGTTTTGCGTTATTGGGAGACGGAGTTTCCCGCCGTCGCGCCGAAGAAGATGGGGTCCAACCACCGGATGTACCGGCGCAAGGACGTAGAGTATTTGCTCGAGATCAAGCATCTGCTCTATGAGAAGCGCTTTACGATCGAGGGCGCGCGGAAACACCTCGAGGAGAGGCCCAAGGCGGGTGCCAAGGGATCGAAGAAGGGGAGTGGGGGAGTGGTGTCGTCACAAGCGATGCCGAAGGTGCAATCGAGTTTGTTTGAGGTGGCGAGCGGCGGGGCGAAGGTGGCGGCGGCCGGGGGTTTGAAGCTGAAGCAAGAGTTGCGGGCCATACTAAAACTTTTGGACGAATAGACTGAAAAGTTGGTGCGGGAGGACGATAAGAACCTTACGCATTCGCCATGATTCAACTGACCCGGCTCAACCACGAGACTGTGCTGGTGAACTCCGACCTGATTGTGCTCGTCGAGGCTCACCCGGATACGGTGTTGACGCTCACGACGGGCGAAAGAGTAAGAGTTCTCGAGAGCATGGACATGGTGGTGACGAGGATCGTGGAATTTAAGCGGCTGGTGCAAGCGGGTAGGTGGACTGAGGGAGGAGGGTGACGAATGGCTGAAACTTCCGATAAACCCAAGCTGAAGCTGGACTGGATGACGGTGTTGGGGCTGTTGGTGGCTACGGTCGGAATTGTGGGCGGCCTTGTGCTGGAGGGAGGTGCCATTCAGGATGTGGCTCAGGTGACGGCGGGAATTATCGTTGTCGGCGGGACGCTGGGGGCGGTGATGGTGAATACGCCGGGCCCCGTATTGCGCGGGGCGATCCGGCGCTTTCGAGAGGTTTTCTTTGCGGCGGAAGTCCCAATGAAGGTTACCCTGGACGAGATTCTGCTTTATGCGAACAAGGCCAGAAAGACGGGGCTGGTGTCGCTTGAGGGCAGTATTCCGTCGATTTGCGATCCGTTTTTGAGCGCGGCATTGACGATGGCGGTGGATGGCTGCGATTTGTCGGAATTGCGCTCGACGATGGAGCTGCACATCTCAATCGAAGAGCACCATGCGGAGGCGGAGGCGAAGGTCTTTGAAGCGGCGGGGGGTTATGCTCCGACGATAGGAATTATAGGGGCGGTTTTGGGGCTGATCCAGGTGATGAAGCATCTCGAAGACATCAAGGAAGTTGGACACGGGATCGCGGTGGCATTTGTGGCCACAGTGTATGGCGTGGCGATCGCGAACGTTATATTTTTGCCGGCGGCGAACAAGATGAAAGCGCGGATCGCGGCAGAAACCGAGAGACGGGAAATGATTCTGGAGGGCGTGGTCGGGATTGTAGAAGGCTTGAATCCAAAGCTGATCCTGACGAAGCTCGAAGCCTATTGCCGCGAGTCGAAAAAAGACAAATCCAAATCCGGAGGCGGACCGCAAGCGATAGCCGCCTAGCTGCGCTTGATGCGCCGGCACGTTATGAAATCGAAGGGCGTTGCGCAGATCCAGACTATATATGGCAAGACGAGTGAAAGCGAAAGCTCATGAGAACCATGAGCGGTGGCTGATTTCCTACGCGGATTTCATCACTCTGCTTTTTGCGTTTTTTGTGGTGATGTTTGCGAGCTCCCATGCGGACAAGAACAAAGCGAAGGAAGTATCGGCGTCGGTAAAAGAGGCGCTGGAGCAGGGAACAATGCCGAAGGCGCTGATGGAGTTGCTCGGCAGAAAGCGGCCGCCGGAAACGAATGATCCGAAGAAGGTCGGGGTTGTTTCGACGCCGGAGTTATTGAAGCAGGATCCGTCGCTGGCGGCGCTGGCGGAACTGATGCCATCGCTCGAGTCGCTGACGAATGCGCTTTCGAAGGAGATTGCAGCCGGGAAAGTATCGATCAATATGGAGCCGCGCGGCCTGGTAGTGAGTTTGAAGGAAGCGGCGTTTTTTCCGCCAGCCGGGGATAGCATTCAGCCGGAGGCCTTTGCGATTATCGGTAAGATCGCGGCGAGTGCGTTGCGGCTGCCGAACAAGATTTTGCTGGAGGGTCATACGGATTCCACTCCGATCCGCAATGAGCGATTCCGGTCGAACTGGGATCTTTCGGCGGCGCGGGCCATTGCGATGCTGAGGGTGATGGCAGAACAGTTTGAAGTGCCGTGGGAACAAATGTCCGTCTCCGGATATGCGGCGAATGTGCCGGTGGCGGGCAATGATACGGCAGAGGGCCGACAGAAAAACCGGCGCGTGGATGTGGTGTTTCTGAATGCGTTTGGAGCGAAGACGCAG
>JBKJSR010000553.1:0-7292 GCA_046594355.1 Bryobacter sp. | reverse complement strand
TGAGTTTCATGCGGCGTTTGGGAGTTCGAGGAGTTCGAGAAAGATTTCGCGGAGGCGGTGTTTGCCGGTGGCGGCACGCAGTTCATCCATCGTGCCGGAGATCTTGAGCTTGCCGTGGTTGATCACGGCGATGCGGTCGCAAAGGTATTCGGCTTCTTCCATGATGTGCGTGGAATAGACGATGCATTTACCCGAGCGCTTGGCGTCGAGGATACTTTGCTCGATGACGCGGGCGGTGGGGAGGTCTAGCATGGCAGTAGGTTCGTCGAGGATCAGGACGGGGGGATCATGAATGAGTGTGCGGGCGATGGCGGTCTTTTGTTTCATGCCGCTCGAGAGCTTGTCGGAGCGCGTGTCGGCAAAATCGCGCATGTCCAGACGATTGATGATGTCTACGGTGCGCCGGTTGAGTTCCGTCTCATCGACCTCCGCGAGGCGGCCAAAGAACTGAAGGATCTCGCGCGGAGTGAGGCGTGCGTATAGGCCCATGTCACCGGTGAGGAAGCCAATTTGGCGGCGCACATCGGATGCCTGCGTGGCGATGTCGAAGCCGTTGATGGTGGCGGTGCCGGAGCTTGGCTTGAGAAGCGTTGAGATCAGTCTCAGAGCTGTGCTCTTGCCTGCGCCGTTGGGGCCGAGGAGGCCAAAGATTTCGCCTGGATTGACATCGAAACTGACATTGTCGACCGCTTTGACGGTGCCGCGCTTCTTGTCTTCAAAAGAGCGGCTGAGGTTCTGGACGTGTATCATTCAATCCACTCCGTTCATTTGGTTCTGGCTCATGTCCCATGAATGCGGCGGCTTAGTTTATGCCGGCTCGCGCCAGCCGAAAAACCGCCGCGCCTTGATGGTTTCAGCGATCTCGCGCGGGACCATCTCTTCCCAGGAAGCATCCTGCTCCTTGATGCGGCGCAGGACATCGCGAGAGAAGATGTGCAGCACGCTGCGGTCGAAGTTGTCGAGCTGACGGATTCTGCCGCGATCCACCAGGTGGCGGTAGAGATTCTTCAGCTCATCGGGCATTGGGATATTTTCGGAGGTGACCAGTTCCTGTGTCGCCTGATCGAGCAGAGGATAGACGTAGATGCGGAGATTTTTCGTGAACAAGCGCCCAAAGGCTTCGAGAATGCCGCCTTCGAGCCCCGAATAGTATTCCTCCGTAAATAGATCTTTCAGGCTTGAGACACCCATTGTCACCGCGATCGGCTCACTGGTATACCGGCCCAGGTAAGCGGCCAAGCGGTAGTATTCAAAATAATCGGAGATCAAGACGATTCTGCCCGCAGTTGCCAGCAGGTCCGCCCGGGCGAGGAAGTCGCGCAAGTCGATATCACCGGCGGAGAGAAGATTGCGCATCGTGATTTCCATGAGCTCGACGATTTCTTCGTCCTTCACTTCCGGTTCGAGGGCGAATTGCTTGTGCGCACTCTCAATCATGTCGATGTTTACTTTGGTGACCGGGCGAAAGCTACCCCGCTCGACCAGAATCGGCTTTTTGCGCAGAACCTCCGAAGGTTGCAGGACCTCGCCCTTTGGCCCGAACATCGCGGCTCCGCTCAAGCCGAGCTGCACGAGCTTCAGACTCATCACGCGATTATCGACGCGGCGGAATTCGATGCCCGAGAAGTCGACCATGTCGACTTCGATACGCTCGATGCTGAGATTGTCGAGCAGCGATTCGAGCATCAGGTTGGGGGTGTGGTGGAGAAAGAAGGCCGCGTAGAGCAGGTTAACGCCGACGATGCCCAGCACTTCCTGCTGGAGGGAATTTTCTTTGTCGAGCATCCGCACGTGCAGGATGATCTGGTTGTCGGCGTCCCCCGGAAAGGCCTGATAGCGCACGCCCATCCACCCGTGGCACTCATTCGTCCCTTTGAAATTCAAGGCCGAGACTGTATTTGCAAAGGTAAAGAACGCGGTTGTATCTCCGCGGGAAGCACCCAGCCTTTCGACATTCAAGCGGTGCTCATAATCGAGCATCCGCTCGAGGCGCTCTCGCGAGACATAGCGCTGGCAGCGGCCATAGATGGCATCGCTGACGGTCATGTCGTAGGCGGAAATCGACTTTGAAATCGTCCCCGAGGCGCCGCCCACCTTGAAGAACCAGCGGGCCACTTCCTGCCCCGCTCCGATTTCGGCGAAGGTGCCGTAACGGACCGCATCGAGGTTGACGCTCAAAGCTTTTTGGTGTGTGCTGAGCCGGGGTCTTTCCGGAGTTAACAGAGTTGCGTTCATTGCGCCCATAAAGAGATGATCGACTGAAGCGGCTCATAAGTCCAGCCGCAAACAATTGAAAACAAAAGATGACAAAGTTCATGCAAATGTAAAATGGGCATGGAATTCTGGTGCAAACACATGACTCGACTTTTTCTAATCCTCCTGCTGGCCCCGGCGGCCCTCACCCAGAACAATTTTTCACTGGACGGAATGAGCCCTCTTTCGACGACGCTGGTGGAGCCCGACCTGCACCACGTGCAGGGCATCGACATTGAAGGGGAGACGCTGTGGGTCTCTTCTGTCGATGCGAAGGCAGGCAAGGGTTATCTCTCGAAGATTGCGCTGCGTTCGGGGCGGCTGCTCGCGCAAGTGGAGGTGCAGCAGGGCAGTCGCATACACCCTGGCGGCATCATGCTGGACGGGGATAGTGTGTGGATTCCCGTCGCCGAATACGACCGCGACGGACCGACGACCATTGAGCGGCGCAACAAGCACAGTCTGCGAGTGGAGGCGAGCTTTGAAGTAAACGATCACATTGGCTGCATTGCGGCGGGCAAGGATCGGCTGGTGGGCGCATCGTGGGGCAGTAGAACGGTTTACCAATGGACCAAGGCGGGCCGGCAGCTCGACCGGCGCCCGAACCCGCAGCCCACGCAGTGGCAGGATCTCAAGATGGATGGCGCGTTGCTGATTGGCTCGGGCGATATCGCGGGCAAGTCGGGGGCCAGCGAGTGGGTGAGTTTGCCAGAGCTCAAATTGGTGCGGCGCGTCGAACTGGGCAAGACGGATCGCGGCCACAGCTTCGCGCATGAGGGGATGACGTACCGCAAGGGGAAGCTGTACTTTCTCCCTGAGGATGCGCCGAGCCGACTGTTCGCTTTTAAGGTGCCTTGGGCTAAATAGGGCAATTTAATGCCGGAAGTGGCGAAAGCCGGTGAGCACCATCGCGACGCCCAGTCGGTCTGCGGCCGCAATCACTTCCTCATCCTTGACGCTGCCTCCGGGTTGGACGAAGGCGCGGGCACCGTGGCTTGCGGCTGCTTCGAGCCCGTCAGGAAAGGGAAAGAAGGCGTCGCTCGCAACGACACATCCGGCTAGCGGCAATACGGCCTTCATGGCGCCAAACTTTACACTGTCGACGCGGCTCATCTGGCCTGCGCCCGCAGCGATCAATTGGCCTTCGTGGGCGTAAACAATCGCGTTCGACTTCACATGCTTTACGACGCGCCAGGCGAATTCGAGAGCCCGCCATTGCTCTTCGGTAGGCGCGAGCCTGGTGGCGAGTTTTGCTTCGTCGCGCTTGAGCGTGCGGCGGTCTGCCGCCTGAATCAGATAACCGCCCGTGATCGACTTCACGACTGGCTCGTCGAGGCCGCCTGGCAACACTGCAAGCAGACGCAGGTTCTTTTTCGCGGCGAGTAGAGCGAGAGCTTCTGCAGTGTAGCCGGGGGCGGCAATCGCTTCGATAAAGGTCTTGGCGATTTCGGAGGCTGTCTCGCCGTCGACTTCGCGATTGAAGGCGAGGACACCGCCGAAGGCGCTGATGGGGTCGGCGGCAAAGGCTTTTTTGTAAGAGTCGACAAGGGTTGCGGCGGTGGCGCAGCCGCATGGGTTGGTGTGTTTGATGATGGCGCTGGCGGGGAGATCGAATTCGCAGATCAAGTGCCAGGCGGCGTCGAGATCGACGAGGTTGTTGTAGCTGAGTTCCTTGCCCTGCAACTGCCGGGCATTCGCAATGCCGGTTTGGCCTGCGGCATAGAGGGCGGCGCTTTGGTGCGGGTTCTCTCCGTAACGCAGAAGCATCTTCCTTGGCACATTGATGACGAGGCGCTCGGGCATTTCTACTGTCTCGGGGATCTGCTCGAGCTTGCGCGTGATTGCGGCATCATAGGCGGCCGTGGTCGAGAAGGCTTTTTTAGCGAGATCCCAGTGCGTGGCCGGCGATAGAGCGCCATTCGCCTTGAGTTCTTCGATGAGGGCCGGGTAGTCGGCGGCGCGAGTGACTACCGCTACATCCTGGTAATTTTTGGCTGCTGCGCGGATCATCGTGGGCCCGCCGATATCGATGTTTTCGATGAGTTCTTCGAGCGTCACGCCGGGCTTGGCCGCCGTCTTTTCAAACTCGTAGAGGTTCACGACAACCATGTCGATCAGAGTGATATCGTGTGCTGCGAGCGCCTGCATGTGTTCCGGCTTTTCGCGCATCGCGAGCACGCCTGCGGCCACGCGCGGGTGGATCGTTTTCACGCGGCCATCGAGCATTTCCGGAAAGCCCGTCAACTCACTTACATCCATTGCGGCGAGGCCCGCCTCGCGCAGGAGCTTCGCCGTTCCGCCGGTTGAGATCAGTTCGACACCCTGCTCCGCGAGCCCGCGGGCAAAGTCCACCAATCCAGTCTTGTCGGTAACGCTCAACAGAGCGCGCTTGATTTTAGCCATTCCATTTCAGTATCTGTCACGCTTGAGTGATGGCACATCTGGTAACGCTGATTCCTGGCGATGGCATTGGGCCGGAAGTCGCACTTGCCGCTGAAAAAGTGCTGGCTGCAACCGGCGTAGACATCCAGTGGGAGCGGGTGGAACTGTCGGCGGATCGCATTCGCGCAACCGGCGAATCGCTACCGGCGGATGTGGTGGCATCGATCGAGAAGACGAAGGTGGGGCTCAAGGGGCCGGTGACGACTCCGATCGCCGGCGGCTTTCAGAGCGTGAACGTTGCGTTGCGCAAGAAGCTCGACCTGTACGCAAACATACGGCCCATCAAATCCATGCCGGGCATACACACACGCTTTGACGACGTGGCGCTCGACATGGTGATTTTTCGCGAGAACACCGAGGACCTTTACTCCGGCATTGAATATGAAGTAGTGCCCGATGTGATTACTTCGATCAAGGTGATTACCCGCACGGCTTCGACACGCATTGCGCGTGCGGCGTTTCGCTTTGGATCGCGGCATTTGCGCAAGAAGGTAACGGCGATTCACAAGGCGAATATCATGAAGCTGGCGGACGGCCTGTTTCTGCGCTGCTGCCGCGAGATTGCGGCGGACTACCCGCATCTCGTCTACAACGAACTGATTGTCGATAACGCTTCGATGCAACTTGTCTCACGCCCCGAGCAGTTTGACATTCTACTGCTGCCCAACCTCTATGGCGACATCATCAGCGACCTTGCGGCTGGACTGGTTGGCGGTCTTGGCGTGGTGCCGGGGGCGAATATTGGCGACACTTACGCGGTCTTTGAGAGTGTTCATGGGAGCGCGCCGGATATCGCCGGAAAGGGGCTGGCCAATCCTACGGCGCTGCTGCGCTCCAGCATCATGATGCTGGAGCATCTGAAGGAGATGGAGGCTGCCAGGCGATTGCAGCAGGCGATTGAGACTGTTTATCGCGAGGGAGACAGTTTGACGCCGGATGTCGGCGGGACGGCGACGACGGAACAATTTACGGCGGCGCTGATGCGGCAGTTGAAGGGGTGAGCCTCGCTCGGGGAAGGCGTCGGCATTTACTATGCGGAGTTCACAACACAAAATGGAAAGGATGCGTACTAACTGTTAGTGCGGATGCGCCAGTAAGTGCTGGCGGAGCAGATCTTTGCCGTAATCGTTGCCGTTGGGAGTGCGGACTACGATGTGGATGTGATCGTGATCGGGGAGCTGCGGGTTCTTTGAAAATTGAGCGAGGCCGGCGGGGCGCTGATGGTCGAACTCGATCAGGACGACCGGGCTGTGAATGCGGTAATAGTAAACGCTCTCTGTTTCCATGCCGCCGATCCAGGCGAAGTAAGTATTGTCCAACTGTTTACGTACATCTTCCATTTTGACTTTGGCGTGACCTGGATCCATGTTGCCGATGAACTGCGAGATCAGTTGGATATACTGTTGCTTCTGCGGAGCGGTAAAGTCTGAACCTTTAAGGCCTGCGTAGTCGATCACGACGTTGTCCTTGAAGGCTTCGGTGAGGTTGTTGTTGCCCGTCTTGTTCGTGTCGAGGATGGCTTTTTTGCGTTGCTCGCCGCTGAGGGACTGCAGCATCTTGAGGCCGAGGGCCTGTTCTTCCTGCAGGATCTTGAGGCCTTTGAATTTGCCGCTGGTGGCGATCACGGGTTCGGAGCCAACGAATACCGGCGACATGACTACCTGATCTCCAAGCACGAAGTAATTGACGATGAGGTGGTGGCCATCCATCTGCCAACCCCAGGGCTTGTCCGCTGAGGGTTCGCCCATGATGGTGATCCAATAAGCCCATTCGCCGTATCGTGGCATGTTGTTAGTAAGTTCGCCAAGGGTCTCATTGAGGCGCATGATATCGCGTGAGAGCTGCATGCCTTTGGCGCTCAGGCCGGCGCGCATCATGGCGAAAGCGGCTTCGCGTTGTGATTCGTTCATCTCCTCGAAACCCATGCCGGCGCGGACGTAGAAATCCTGGTTCATCCATTTGCGCCACTCGATATCGCCGATGGGGAACTTTGTTTTCTTGCGCTGGTCTTCATTGAGCGAAGCGAGGAAGGCGGTGGCGGCCTTGCGGACGGGCGCGGTGCTGACGCCGGTGGAGCGGATCGGAAACAGCTTGGGCTCGACGGTTCCGTTTGTGGTGATGCCGCGGAAGGGATCGCTCAGATTTCCTTTACGTTCCGAGGCGAGCGAGCGCTCGAGCTTTTCGGCGGCCCAATCCTTTTGCTGGGTGTAGGCGATAAAGAGTAGCGAGGGAGCGGCAAGCATGAGCAGAGTGCGGGGATTCATGGATGTTGTGCCGACTATATCATTTGCGGCAGCCGGCATTTACCAAAGTGAATCGTGGCGTGTTGTATATTACCCGTTGACGGGCAAGACATTTGTTGAGAGGATCGCCGCCTTTGGCTTGAGGAACATCGCTTGATTACTTATCGCCTTGGAAATGATCTCGATTTGGATAGTGTGATTGAGCTGTATCGTGCCTCGACGCTTGGCGAGCGGCGGCCCGTGGACGATAGCGGGCGCATGGCGGCGATGCTTCAAAACGCAAACTTGGTAGTGACCGCCTGGGACGGTGATCTGCTTGTGGGGATCTCCCGCGCGCTGACAGACTTTGCCTAT
>JBKJSR010000362.1:0-2765 GCA_046594355.1 Bryobacter sp. | reverse complement strand
GCTTTGGCCGTGTCGGCCGCGGTGCCGCCTACGAACTCATGCGAGCCAAGGTTCCAGTCGTCGTCATCGACAACAACGAAGACCGCATCGAGATGGTCATCAAGGCCGGCATGCTCGGAGTACTTGCGGACTCGACCCGCGACGAGAGCCTGCGTGGCGTGCGCATCGACCGTGCCCGTGGACTGGTCGCCGCCCTGGCCAGCGACGCCGATAACCTTTTTCTTACGCTATCGGCAAAAACGCTTAACCCCAAACTTACCGTTGCCACCCGCGCCAACGAAGAAGAATCTGCCGCCAAGCTACGCCGGGCGGGCGCGGACTCGGTTGTCTCCCCGTATGGCGTTACCGGTTCGCGGCTCGCCCAATCCCTGATCCGCCCCCACGTTACGCAATTTCTCGATTACGCCATGCTCGACCCGGCGGTCGATCTTGGGATTGAACAGTTCCGCATCGACGAAAATTCCGAGCTCTCCCGCCGCTATCTTCGCGACCTCAAGGAACTGCGCCGCGAGTACGGCGTCACGGTCCTTGCGATTCGGCGGATCAACGGCGAGATGTTTTTCAACCCCGACGCCGATTCGCAAATCAACCCCGGCGACCACCTGATTGTGATGGGCAAAACCAGCTCGCTTCAGGCACTGGAAAAGATCCTGATCGTAGCTAAATCATGAAGGTGCTCACGCATTCCGAGATGCGCGCCGCAGACCTGGCAGCCATCGAGAGTGGCATCCCTGGTCTGATCCTGATGGAGAACGCCGCGCATGCCTTGTTGCGCGCTCTGGAGGAAAGCTACTCGCCCCTGCGCGGGCAGCGCATCGCCATCTTTTGCGGCAAGGGGAACAACGGGGGAGACGGCCTTGCACTTGCGCGGCTGCTTCAAGTCCACCACCAGCCTCCCCAGCTCAAAGTGATCCTTGCCTTCGCCCCTGAAGAACTCGGCCCCGATGCGGCCCGGCAGCTCCAGATGCTGGAAGCTCTCGGCATCCCTTACACGATGCAGTTGCCGCCAGACCTTGCCGCTACTACGATCGCCATCGACGCGCTGCTCGGCACCGGCATCAGCGGCGAACTACGCTCGCCCATCGCCGAGCTCGTCCTGATCATCAACTCGCTACCGCTTGCCCAACGGGTCGCTGTCGACATCCCAAGTGGCGGGCAAATCGACGCTCAGATGACGGTCACTTTCGCCGCCCCGAAACCCGAGCATGTCTTGCCGCCTACCTGCGATCAGATGGGCGAACTTGTGATTGCGCCAATTGGCATTCCAGAACGCTTTCTTGCCACCGCCAAACTCAATCTCATCACCCTTGCCGATCTCAAGCCCATCGCCATGCCTCGCGATCGTAATGCTCACAAGGGCAGCTACGGCCATGTCGCAATTGTCGGTGGAGCGAAAGGAAAGCCAGGAGCGCTACAGCTTGCCGCGGCAGCCGCCATCCGAGCTGGCGCTGGACTCGCGACCGTCTATTCCCCCGACTCCAGCTTCAGGGCCAATCTCCCCGACCTCATGCAGGGTGCCTGGGAAGATCTGCGCAAAGAGCTTCCAGGCAGGAACGCAGTTGCCATCGGCCCTGGTCTCGGCACTAGTGCCGAAATGCGCGAATTGGTACAGGATCTCTACCGGAACCTGGCTACAACTCTAGTGCTGGATGCAGACGCGCTGAACAACCTCGCCCCACTTACCGAGCCCCACCTCGTCGGCTTTCCGCGCATCCTCACCCCTCACCCTGGCGAGATGGCGCGCCTCCTGGGCCGACCTATCGCAGATCGCATCGAGGACGCAAGCCGACTCGCCGCTGTCAGCAACAGCACAATCATTCTCAAGGGGCAGCGTACTTTGGTTGCCCTGCCCGACGGTCAAACCTGGATCAACCCTACTGGCTCACCCGCGCTTGCCAAAGCCGGCTCGGGGGATGTGCTCACCGGCCTTCTGACGGCCTTTCTGAGCCAGTACCCCAAGCACCCGGTCCAGGCGACGCTTGCCGCAGTCTACCTGCACGGCCGCTGTGGTGAGCTTGCAGCCAGGCACGGCCACGAGATGACTGCGCTCGCATCTCAACTTTGCGATCACCTCCCAGAGGCCCTGCATGAGCTTGGCTGAATCCAGGATATTTGAAACACATTCCGCAGAAGAAACCATTGAGCTGGGAGAGCAGCTCTCGGCGCTCTTGCCGGAGCATGGGGCAGTGTTGTTGATTGGCAATCTGGGCGCTGGGAAAACTACGTTGGTGAAGGGCATCGCCAAGGCGAGAGGAGCGGCCGAAGCGGATGAAGTTTCTTCGCCCTCCTTTCCGCTGATCCATGAATATGGAGATCCGCCCAAGGTCTTTCATATCGATCTTTATCGTCTGGAAACCGAGCAGGAAGTGCTCACGCTGGGCATCGACGAATTTCTCGACCGGCGCGCTCTCACGCTCATCGAATGGGGCGAGCGATTCCCGCGACTTTGGCCAACCAACACTCCAACGATCCACCTCGAAGATCAAGGGGACGACTCACGCCGCATCACATTTTCCAGGTAGAAATGGGAGCCTGGACTGGAACCCGACTCGGCAAAGTACACGAACGCAATGCCAGGGAAGATCTGCGGAGACGCTCAATTCCCACTTCACTCAACTTCGCTTTTTTCGACCTGATCGAGGGCCTCCTTATTTGTGAAGAACGGCCTAGAGGTTTTGCGTCACTTTGGTAAGCGAGCGGGGCTGATCGGGGTTGAAGCCTTTTTCCGTGGCCAGATAGGCGGCGAAGAGTTGGGCCGGAATGAT
>JBKJSR010000350.1:0-6794 GCA_046594355.1 Bryobacter sp. | reverse complement strand
CAGGTACAACTCTTCGCTAACCTCGAATTCTGACCCAGAGACTCATCAGTAAACCAATCCCGAGAGCGATCCAGGCGAAGACGTCTCCCATCCTCGTGTAGAGCGTCGTCACAAGGCCCGTCGCATATTGCAACCTTCCTTGAGTGACCTGGAAGGGAGTCAATTGGTCGATCACCCGGCCCGCTGGATCGATGCTGACTGTGATTCCATCGTTAGTTGACCTCAACTGCCAGCGTTCATTCTCTGCCGACCTCATCCGGGCTAAAAGCAGGTGCTGCGCCCGGGCCGCCGAACGTCCAAAGTATCCGTCATTGCTCAGGTTGACTAATACCTCGGCACCTTGATTCGCAATGGCTCTCACATGATGTGGAAAGGCTGCTTCATAGCAGATAAATACACCCAGCTTGCCTGCCGGCGTCGGAAACACCTGGATTGCCGTACCCTGCTGAAACGTGCCCGCTTCCTGCGACACCTTACCCACAATCCTGTTGAAAATCGGGGGTACATACTCTCCGAATGGCACCAGATTCATCTTGTCGTAAGTGCCCGCCGGGTCGCCGCTCGAAGTCAGCAGTTGCGCGGTATTGAACGGGTTTCCGTTCGGATCAAATCGAACGGTGCCGAACAAAAAAGGCGCCTCACTCAGGCGCGCGATACTCGCAACCTGGCTTCGGAAATCCTGGTCGGTCTCGTAATACAGACTCGCTGGAACCTCCGGCCAAAGCAGCAGCGACGGCTTGCGGCGCGAAGGGTCGAGACTCCCTCCCAGCGTAATCCGTGCAAGCTTGTCATATAAGTCGCGCAGTTGTTCCCCACTCATGCGGCCGTCTTCTGGAATGTTCGGTTGCACGACCAGCGCATTCATGTCGCCGGCCTTCACATCCGGAAGGGCGGGGAATAGATACAACGCCAGCAGTGGCAAGCACCACAGCAATTGCACGCGCTCCTTGCGCAAGTACCAGGCGGCCACCGAAGAGCTCAACAGTGCAAGTACAAAGCTCACTCCGTAGACGCCCGCGATGGGGGCCATTCGCATCGGGATTCCCATATCTGTCGCCGCATTGCCCAGCAGCAGCCAGGTAAAACCAAGCTCGGCGTGCGTTCTCTCCAGCCCCACCCAAAGCAGAGCCACAATCGGCGCTGCCGAGCGCAGCCCGAACAGATAGCCGGAGAGGGCACTGAAGAGCCCGAGATGCAAGCCCTTGGCCAAGGCGAACAAAACGAATAGCAGCGTGGCCAGCCAGCCCGGCATGCCGCCATGTTGCGCCAGCGTATCGCGAATCCAGTAACAGGTGCCGCCCCATTGCAGAATGCCCGCCAGCCATCCGAATAAGAATCGTTGCCGCGCCGATGCCTCCCCCGCCGCCGCAATTAGCAGCGGTGTTAGTGCAAACGGCGCCAGAAAAGTGAGAGCCGGTGTCGGCTGGATCAACACGAGCAGGATGCCCGTGATCGCCGCGAAAAGGAAACTAACTTGTGGCTTCATGCGCGACCAGATCGGCCATATAGCTGGATCTTACGAAGGGGCCGGCGAAGACGGCGCGGAAACCCAGCGACTCGCCAAAGGCGCGCCATTCCTCGTATTCCTGCGGCTCAACATAACGCGCCACCTCGCGATTCCGGCGCGTTGGCTGCAGGTATTGTCCGATCGTGGCAATGTCGGCGATTCCTTCCGTGCGTAAGTCGCGGAGCAGTCCCTTTACTTCCTCGTGCGTCTCGCCCAGGCCCACCATCAGGCCGGATTTTGTCAGGATTTCCGGGTGCGATTCTTTCGCATAGCGCAGCACCCGCAGGCTCTGCGAGTAATCGGCTTGGGGCCGTACACGCCCATAGAGACGCGAGACGGTTTCCATGTTGTGGTTATAAACATCGGGGCCCGCCGCCAGCACCCGCTCCACTGCCTCCATGTCGCCATTGAAGTCTGGCGTCAGAGTCTCGACCTGCGCTGCGGGTAGTACCCGCTTCACTGCAGCCACGGTGAGCGCCCAGTGTGTTGAGCCGCCATCGGGGAGTTCGTCGCGATTCACGCTCGTCAAAACTACATAACGCAGACGCATGGTTGCGGCCTGTGCAGCTACGTTCTCCGGCTCGAGTGGATCCAGTTCAAAAGCAATCTTGCGCGGGTCCGCTTTGGGTACAGAGCAAAAGCTGCAACCTCGAGTGCATAGGTTGCCGAGAATCATAAAGGTCGCCGCGCCACGCGAAAAACACTCGTGAATATTCGGGCAGCGAGCTGACTCGCAAACAGTGTGCAAATGAAGAGCGCGCAACTCGCGCTTGAGCGCCGTGACAGCCTGAAAATCCGATTGCGGTTTGCGCAGAAAATCAGGCAGCCGGGGTTGGGCCGACCGCTTTTCGATTTGAACGAGCATCTGACTGATCTTAATAGCTGCGCGGAAAGGGCTTGAATCCAAGCGCGTCCAGTTCGCCGCGAACTTTGCCCTGATCTGATTTCTGGATTGGTCCGACCAGTACCCGGAAGATCTTTTCCTTGTCGGAGGGCGCGATCCACATTGCGTGGCCCTTGCCGCGCAATATCTTCGCCACCACATCTGCTTCTGCGCGGCCTACTGCTGCAACCTGAAGGAAGAAACTACCCTTCGGCGGCTCCCCTGTTCTGGTATCGCCCGACGCAGGAGCAACCTTCGCTTCGGGCTTCGGGTCTGCCTTCAGCGGTTCTGTCTTCGTGGCCTCTGCTTTTGCAACAGGCTTGTTCACTGCAACGGGCTTCTCCGCGGCAGGCTCTCCGGCTGCGCTTGATTTGCTAGCGCTCTTGTCAATGATGATGGGGCTGGGCGCTGGGCCTGTTTCGGCGGGCTTTCGTGCGCTGGTGACTTCAGTGGTTGTTGTTGGGGAAGAGTTTTTGCCCAGGATATAACCCATGACAAAAAATACTCCCAGCAGTACAACTACGATGAAGAAAACACTAAGTAATTGACGGTTGCCTAGTACAAGCTCAAACTCGCCTTCTTCGTTGCGTGGCATATGCCTAGGGTATAACGTAACGGAATCACTCTGCTGAGCACCCGATCATTTTCAGAAAAGAATGTTTTGGGCCAGGCCGCTTTCCAATCAGCTCAGGCGATAATTCAGGGATGGTCGAAGACATCCGCAAATGGATCGAAGCAGGCAATATGATGCCCGTGTGCAAGCTGGTTGGCATGAGCGTAGATGGCGTCGATGCAGGCAAGGCGAAGTGTTCGATGGTGGCGGGCGAGCGGCACTGGAATCCATTCGGCACCGTACACGGCGGAATCCTCTGCGACCTCACCGATCTCACGATGGGCATGGCGTTCATGACGACTCTTGGGCCTGGCGAGGGGCTGGCGACGATTGAGATGAAGATCAACTTTTTTCGTCCCGCGAAGATCGGCCGATTGAGTGCGGAGGCGAAAGTGTTGCACCGGGGCCGCTCGACGGGTTTTGTGGAATGCGAAGTAGTGGATGAGGCTGGCAAGCTCGTGGTCAAGGCGTCGTCTACCTGCATGGTGGTGAAGGATGAACGGGCCGCGTTCTGGAATCGAAAGGAAGACTGATGCCGATACGCAAAGCGCGGAGTCGAAGGTATTTCGCCGCGACCGCTTGTCGGCTTTTGTGGAATGTAAAGTAGTGGATGGAGCAGGCAAGTTGTAAAGGATGAAAGGAAGTCCGATGCTGATACGCAAGGCGCGCGTTGAGGATGCGGCGGAAATCTCCGCAGTGGCGGAGCGTGTGAGGTATCGCGAGGGAGATGCCGATCCGACTCGCGGTTTTATTGTGTTTGTTGGCACTCCTGGGGAGTATGCAGCCAGGCTCGACGGCAGCGATACGAGTTATGTAGCGGAGCTGGATGGCAAACTGATCGCCTTTCTGCTCACCAGTTACTCGTCGGAAGACATGGCAACGCTCATCGAAACAGAAGAAGTCGAGCAGCGAATTTTTGGCGACGGCGCGTTGTTGATCGACCAGATTGGGGTGTGCCCGGAGGAGCGCGGCCAAGGCGCGGCGGGGAGGCTCTTCGAGCGGATGGTAGCCGAATTGAAACCGCACAGGATGACTGCATGCATCATGCATTGGCCGCTGAAGAATAGCCGCAGCATTGGATTTTTTGCGGGCAAGTGCGGCTTTGAGTGTATCGGCGAGTATCACGAGGGCAATGGTTTTCTTTGGGGAATCTATGAGCAGGGTTCGCAGGGAGATGCGCGTTATCCGTTGGGACGTTTTCTTTATACCGGCCCGGCGAATGAAGTGGATCTGGCTCAACGTGTGGAGCGGTTGCGCGTGCAGCCGACTTTGTTGCGGGCGGCGGTGGAGCGGCTGGATCACGATGCGCTCGACATTGCGCGTCCTCAGGGTGCCTGGACGCCCCGGCAGATTGTTCATCACATAGCCGACGGCCATCTGGTGATGACCGAGCGGGTACGTCTGATTTTGACCGAAGATCAGCCGCCGGTAAAGACCTTCGACGAGAACGCCTGGGCCGAACTTGCCGATGCGAAAACCGCACAGGTGGAAGAGAGCCTTCGGCTCCTTGAAGGGTTGCACGCGCGGCTCGTGAGGCTGATCGCTTCGCGGCCGCATGAAGACATGCTGCGGGAAATGATTCACCCTGAACAGGGTTTGGTGAAACTGGATCGCCTTCTCAGCTATCTTGATTGGCATGGGAGACATCACACAGCTCAAATCGGCTAGCGTTCTGTTTTTGCTGTTGGCTGGGAGTGCCTACCCACAGCTCCGGCTGGAACGGGTTGCCGGCTCGATCCGGAATTGCACCGACATTCAGAGTGCCCGCGACGGGAGCGGCCGACTCTTTCTGGTCCGGCAAGAGGGCACCATTTCGATTTGGAAAAACGGCCAAGTGCTTGAGCGCCCCTTTCTCGACTTGCGCTCGAAGTTGAGCACGGGCGGTGAGCGGGGATTACTGGGGCTCGTGTTTCCACCCAACTACAAGGACAAGCGCTGGTTCTATGTAAAGTACACGGACCGGTCCGGTGCGACGGTGGTCTCCCGGTATCAGCTTGTAGGCAGTGATCCGGATCTGGCCGACGCGGCGAATGAGCGGATTCTGCTGACGGTTCCACAGCCCTTCGCAAATCACAACGGCGGGCAGATGCAGTTTGGTCCCGACGGGATGATGTACATCGGGATGGGCGATGGCGGGAGCGCGAACGATCCGGACGGTCACGGCCAGAACCGGCGATCACTGCTGGGGAAAATGTTGCGGATTGATACGGAGTCGAATCTGGCGCGCTATGAGATCCCGCCGGACAACCCGTTTGTAAACGATAGTCAGTACCGGCCGGAGATCTGGGCGCTGGGTTTGCGGAATCCCTGGCGCTTCAGCTTCGATGCGGCGAGTGGAGATCTTTACATCGCCGATGTAGGGCAGAACAGATTGGAGGAGATCAACTTTCAACCTCAGGCCAGCAAGGGTGGCGAGAACTATGGCTGGGTCACGATGGAGGGAAATTTGTGTGTACGCGCCGGTTGCAATCAGAATGGTTTGACGCTGCCGATTCACGTCTATCCGCGCACGGAAGGGATAGCGGTGACAGGCGGCTATGTCTATCGGGGTGCCTATTATTACGGGGACTTTGTGACTGGCAAGATCTGGACTTTGCGGCGGCAGGGAACGGAATGGATCAACGAGCTCGTACACGACGGAGGGAGGGCGCTTGCAATTTCGACCTTTGGATTGGACGAGGCGGGGGACTTATATGTAGCGAACTACAACACGGGCGAGGTGTTGCGCATTGTGCTCGTGGAGCGGCCTTCATTCAGTGCGGCAAATGTCACAAATGCGGCCAGCTTTCAGCGTGGCATTACGGCTGGTGCATTGACGACGATTTTTGCCCGCAATGTGCTGTCTGGCGAAGGAAGCTTTGTGGCAAACGCATTGCCGCTGCCGCGAACATTGGGGGGAGTGCAAGTGAAAATAAATGGCCAGCCGGTGCCATTGCTGGGAGTGTTTCGCGAACAGGTGAACTTTCAGGCACCTTGGGAACTGCAGAGCGGGACGACGGTGCGCGTGCAGGTAGTGAGTGGATTGAGCGAGAGCGCAGTCGTTGAACTGCCCGTGGAGGCTGTGCTTCCGGGAGTGTTTGGCCTGAATGCGGCCGATGCCCTATTGATTCGCGGGCAGGATTTTAGCCTCGTCACCAGCGGAGTATTCAGGAATGAAGTGTATGTGCTTTATGCGAGCGGTTTGGGCTTGATGGAGCTGCCTGTCGTGGCGGGTGAGGCGTTGCAGCAAGCTTCGCCATTGAGGCGGAGCGCAACGCTTCGTATCGGCGGCGTGCTTGCTGACGTGCAATATGCGGGAGCGGCTCCGGGATTTGTTGGGGTCTACCAGGTGAATTTCCGTGTGCCTGCGGGCGCGTCTGCTGGAAGCCAGGATTTGAGCCTCAGCGTAGATGGAGTGGAAGCTCCAAGCCGGAAAGTTCTTGTGTTGAACTGACCAATCGTGGGCCATTGCCGCTTCGGAGTAGGATGGGACGGTCTGCGCCGATGTAAGCGGAGTCCGATGGCCAGGAGGCGTTGCGGCGTCTTGAGACTTGGGGGACGAAGAAGAGAGGGGCCGCCGATGCATGCGTACCATCCGGGTCTGCATCGGGGCGTGTGGAACGAAATTCACATTGACTCCGCAATGGAAGCTTGATAGAAATAACGGATAATGCGACACTTTCATAGCTTTCTGATGGGATTCTCGTTACTATCCGCGATGGCCTTTGGGCAGTCTGGAAGTGGCGAACTGAATGGGACGATCACAGATGCCAGCGGTGCCGCCGCACCTGGCGTCACGGTCACGATTTCGA
>JBKJSR010000243.1:0-4566 GCA_046594355.1 Bryobacter sp. | reverse complement strand
AAAGCAATGGCAAAGAAAATAACGTGGTGGGAGGCGGCCGAGATCATCGGGGTGACCGACCGGACGATGAGGCGCTGGCGGGAACGGCTGGAGGCGGACGGCTATTCAGGATTGGCTTGAGTATTTTGATAAGCGAATCATTTCTTTGACTTGGTTTTTTTAGAATTTCTTCGGGAATGATCGAGAGTGAAGTGCTAGTGGTAGAGAAACTATTTTTGCGGCCATGGGTTTGATCGGGCATGATGATGAAATTTCTTTTGCCCCTTACCCTGCTCGGCACTCTTGCCGCGCAAGACAAAACTCCCGTAGTGACCGAGCGTCAACAGAACCAGCAGAAGCGCATTGCGGCAGGCGTCGATAATGGCAGCCTGAATCAGCGTGAAGCGAGTCGGCTGCGCGCTCAGGAAAAAGACTTGCGTCACAAGAAGCAAATTGCCAAGTCGGATGGGGTTGTCACTCCCGGCGAACGCAAGGAGCTTCGCGAGGACAGCAAGGCCATTAGCAAGCGCATCCAGCGGCAGAAGCATGACGGCCAGACGGCAACTCCCAAACCGTAGCAGTGCTAACAGGGCGATTCCGATACACTCTCCGTATGCGCGGAACCCTTCTCTTTTTGCTCGTTGCTCTGCTTGGCGCACAAGCTCCGCAATTCGACCTCATCATTACGAACGCCCGAATCGCCGATGGCAGCGGAGCTCCCTGGTATTACGGCGATCTTGCCGTCAGCAAAGATTTGATCGCGCGCATTACGCCCCGCGGAATGCTTGCTTCAGCGCAAGCCAAGAACAAGATCGATGCCAAAGGAAGCCTGGTGCTCTCGCCAGGCTTCATCGACATACAGTCTCACTCGCGCGACGCGCTGCTGCGAGGGGATGGACGTGTCATCAGTAAAGTTTCTCAAGGCTTTACGACGGAGATTATGGGGGAGGGTAGTTCCAACGCCCCGGCGAGCGCAAAAAACGGTAGCGAAGCCGACAGTCAATTCATAGGCCCGCATGGATTTGCCCGCTGGCTTGGTGCGATGAAGGCGCATGGATCGAGCGTGAACTTTGGATCCTTTGCCGGGCAGGGGACAATCCGGGCATTCGCGAAGGGCATGGCCGCCGGCAAGGCAACACCCGAAGAAGTCGCCCTGATGAAAGGCGCGATGAGGGAAGCCATGGAAGATGGCGCATTCGGCCTTGCCTCGGCACTGATTTATCCGCCAGGCTCTTATTCCGACACGGAGGAACTCGTCGAACTGGCCAAGGTGATGGCGCCCTATGGAGGAACCTACATCACCCATATGCGCTCTGAGGCGGACGATATTTTCCCGGCGCTCGAGGAAGCGATTCGCATCGGGAAAGAAGCGAAGATCCCCGTAGAGATTTACCACCTGAAGATGGCTGGCCGGAAGAATTGGGGAAAATCGAACGAGTTGCTCGCCATGATCAACCATGCGCGGGCGCAGGGTGCCGACCTGCAGGCCAACATGTATCCATACACGGCGGGATCGACGGGGCTTAGCTCCTGCCTCCCTCCCTGGGCGGCGGAGGATGGCAAACTTTACGACAACATCGCCATCCCGGAGATGCGCGAGAAGATGCGTAAAGAGATGATGAGCGAACGCATAAATTGGGAAAATCTTTGCGCGGCAGCTACGCCTGAAGGCGTGCTCGTGCTTGGTTTACTCAAGCCTGAAAACAAAGTGTTCGCGGGCAAGAGGCTCTCCGAGATTGCTGTGCTCAAAGGCAAGTCGTGGACGGACACCGTCTTCGACCTGCTCGGTTCGGAACGACAGCGCGTCGGCACCGTGTACTTCATGATGAGCGACGAAAATGTCGAAGCGACGCTGAAGCAACCTTGGATAAAACTGGGTACGGATGCCGGCGGGGCAGACCCCGAGAAAGCGCGGTTTCTTTTGCACCCCCGTAGCTATGGAACTGCCTCGCGGGTGCTTGGCTATTACGTTCGCGAACGGAAAGTGCTCGGCCTTGAGGAGGCGATCCGCAAGATGAGTTCGGCGACGGCGCTGCGATTGCACATCATGGATCGGGGCCTGCTGAAACCCGGCATGAAGGCGGACCTCGTGCTTTTCGATCCCGCCAAAATTGGCAGCCCCGCGACTTATGCCGAGCCACATCAGATCTCTACCGGCATACATTCCGTATTCGTGAATGGCAGCGCAGTCTGGCAGGATGGCAAACATACCGGGGCTCTGCCTGGGGAAATCGTACGCGGCCCCGGCTATCAGAAATACACGAATACCGCGTACGACCTTACCTATCTCAACGCGAAGATCATAGATGGTACCGGGGCCGGCTGGTTTTATGGCGATCTCGCGGTCAAAGATGGCAAGATCGCAGCGATGACTGCCGCGGGACTGCTCGGTAGCGCGAGCAGCAAGGAGAAGCTCGACTTGAAGGGGCTTGCGCTGTCTCCCGGCTTCATCGATATACAGTCGCACTCGCGCGAAGCCCTGACTAGAGGGGACGGCCGGGTGATCTCAAAGGTCACACAGGGAGTTACCAGCGAGATCATGGGCGAGGGCTGGTCGAATGCGCCTGCGAACGAGAAGACCGGCGATCAGGCCGACAAGACTTTTACGGGGCCGCATTCCTTTGACCGATGGCTCCGCACCATGAAATCGCGGGGCTCTTCAACAAACTTCGGCTCGTTTGCCGGTGCGGGTACGATACGTGCTTTTGGCAAAGGGTTTGCGATGGGGGATGCAACGGCTGTCGAGCTTTCGGCCATGAAGGGTGCGCTCACGGAGGCCATGCAGGATGGCGCGTTTGGGCTTGCTTCGGCGCTGATCTACCCGCCCGGGTCTTATGCCGGCACAGCCGAACTTGCGGAGCTGGCTAAGTCAATGTCACCGTATGGAGGCATTTATATTTCGCATATCCGTTCGGAAGCGGAGAAGTTAGTGGAGGCACTCGACGAAGCAGTAAGCATCGGCAAGAATGGAAATGTGGCAGTTGAGATCTACCACCTTAAAGCCGCAGGGCGCAAATACTGGAAGCTGATGCCTGCGGCGATCGAGTTGATCCATGCTTCGCGGGCTGCGGGGACGGACATACAGGCCAATATGTATCCTTACGAGGCGTCGGGGACGGCACTTACAGCGATGCTACCGGACTGGTCCGCCGCCGACGGCAAGTTATGGGCAAACCTGGACAATCCAAGCTCGCGAGCCAAGATCAGCGCCGAGATGTTACTCGACAACAAGGGCCGAGACCCCGATCTCGTGCAGCCGATCGGTCTCAATAAACCTGAGAACCAGAAATTCAAGGGCCAGCGCCTGAACAAGATCGCCGGGCACATGAATCTCCCCTGGCCCGAGGCCGTCATCGCGCTCTTGCGCAGTGAACGCCAGACCATATCCACCATCTACTTCACCATGAACGAAACGAATCTAGCGAAGCAGCTCCAACAGCCCTGGATGAAGATTGCGACTGATTCCGGCGGCGCGGATCCAGATGCGGCGAAGGGACCGACGCACCCGCGCACTTATGGCACTTACCCGCGCGTGCTCGGTCATTACTCACGCGAGCTGAAAACAATTCCACTCGAGGATGCAATCTTCAAGATGACCGGCGCTGTTGCCACGCGCCTCTGGTTACACAATCGCGGCATCCTGCGGCCAGGCTTGGCTGCCGACCTTGTAATATTCGATCCAGCCACGATTCGCGACGAGGCGAATTTCGAGAATCCCAATCAACTCTCCACCGGCCTGCGGCAGGTGGTCGTACACGGGGTTGTCGTTGTGAATAACGGCAAGCACACGGGCGCGAAACCAGGCGTGATCCTTCGCGGGCCCGGTTACGCAGCCGCGACTGAAACCAAATCTCAACTGAATCAAAACTAAGAATTCACGTTATTGCAATCGCATTTTGATGTGGGCTGGATAAGATCTCTTAAGACTTTGCCGAGAGAGATATCCTATGCACAACGAACACTCCGACCACACCGCGCCCTGGCTAGATAAAGAGGCGGAAAACGCCGAAACTGTTTTTGGGACCAACGCGGCTCCCGATTTCAAACAAGTAGTCGAAGAAGGACTGAAGCGACGCAATCTCATCAAGGGTCTCTTCACAGGCGCTGCGCTTGCCGCCGGCGGAGCGATTAACGCGCAGACAGCGCAGGCGGCAGCATCGACTGGTCTCAGCTTCAAACCCATCAAGCTGAGCAAAGGCAACGACTACATCGATGTTCCCGAAGGTTATGATTGTGGCCTGGTTATCGCCTGGGGAAACCCGGTTACGCAAAACGCACCCGATTTCGATCCGACACGCCAGAATGGCGTGACGCAATCACAGCAGTTTGGCTATAACTGCGACATGATCACTTACCATTCGCTGCCAGCCTGGAATTCGAGTAATTCCCGGCGTGGCTTGCTTTGCGTGAACCATGAATACACCGACCCTATCGCCATGTTTCCAGGCTATGGCTCCGTCCCTACAAAGGATCAGGTGGATGGCGCGAACCGGGAGGAAGGTTGACAGAACAGACCGGGAGGAAGGGTGACACATTTAGAGTCCGGCAGCCGATAGGGGTGAATGCCCTGGAAAGAGAGAAGCCGGA
>JBKJSR010000118.1:0-4525 GCA_046594355.1 Bryobacter sp. | reverse complement strand
AATTTGGCTTGCGGACAAGGGAACTCGAAAATCTTCTCGTCCTGAGGGCCGCCGAAATGCGCCTTGGTAAGCGCGAACAAGGCCTCGCCATCACGCAACAGATTCTGCATTTGGCTTCTGGAACCGGCATCGGAGCGCCACCGGAATTTGGGGGCCGCCACGACTTACAAGTGCTTTGGAAACTAGCCGATCAATCCCGTACACCGTTCTGACGCCCAACCAATGAAGCCGCACCTAAGGTGGAAAAACATCGAAATGGTTCGGCTGAACTGACAGGAAAATTTTCTGCTGCGGCCATGGTGCCAGTTCGGAGATTGGATATTTGCGAGAGTATCCTGAGCTGGATCGTCCAACCAGAGCGTCCAGCGACAAGGCTGCGTGGGAACCTACGAAAGCGCACCCGCTATAAGTGCGGGCACTGGCGTTCAGCGAAAAGGCTGAAGCGCGGAGGAGCCAAAAACTATGGTGAGGATGTTAGGGCTTGGCCGGGGCGGGCTCTCGGAAGCTGCGCTCAAACGTGTCGTTGACGTCGGTGGAGACTGGGCCGTCGCGCCAGAGCCAGCGCATCATCTCGGGAACCATCGTGCCGCCCTGCTTCTGCCCATGCTTGCCAATGCCCCAGGAATAATTCACTTCATAACCTTTGGCCGTGAGGGCTCGCATCAGCTTGACGTTCTGGGCGAACCAGTCGCGCTTTTCATCATAAGTACCATCAGGGCGCTGGCCACGGTTGTCGTTGCGGCCGTCCTGAAGGAAGATGCGGATCGGCTTTTTATCAGTTTTGGCGACGAGCTCCGAATACATGTGGCCGCCGCGAATGTTGGTGAAACTACCCACGATGCTCAGAACTTTTCTGAAGTGGTCGGGTCGTTCCCAAGCGACCGTGAAGGCGGCGATGGCACCGGAACTGGCACCGCCAATGCCGTGATCGTTCGGGTCTTTTGAGAGGTTGTATTCCTTGTAAAGAACGGGCAGGAGTTCATCGACGATGACGCGGGCGTATTTGTCGTCGAGCGAGTTGTATTCGGTGGGACGGTTGGTGGTGCGGTCTCCCCATTCCTTCGCGTTCGGTTCGGGCTGCGCGGGAGTGCGGCCCGGGTTGATGAAGACGCCAATCATGACCGGAATCTCGCGACGGTAGATCAGGTTATCCATCACGTTGTGGGCGCGGACGTCGCCTTCGGGATTCATGTAGGCTTGGCCGTCCTGGAAGATCATCAGGCTGGCTGGGGTGGAGGCGGCATATTGGGCTGGCACATAAACCCAGTAAGTATGTTGTGTGCCGGGGTAGGCTTGGCTGGGAAGAGTGTAGGGGCCGAGGATCTTACCCTTGGGAATACCGTCTTGCGGTAGGGAGTCGGGGCCAAGTTTATAGTAGGCGTCGGTGTTAGGGCCTTGGGGAGTTGGGGCCTGCGCAAAGGCGGCGCAGGCAAGCGCGAAAAATGGAAAGATTCTCATAAGCTGTCAGAATCATATCGCGATGTGGATGAAATGCGATCTTTACCACTGCATGAGGAAGCCAGCCCAAGTGAGGCCGGCACCGAAGCCGAGTACGAGTACGCGGTTGCCCTGCTGGAAGACACCTTGTTCCATGCCTTGAGCGAGTGCGAGAGGGATCGAAGCGGCAACAGTATTGCCCACGCCGCCGATGTTCGAAATCCAGCGCTCCTGGCCGATGCCGCTGCGGTCAATCAGAGCCTGGATGATGCGCTGGTTGGCCTGATGGACGATCACCCAATCGACGTCGCCAACGGTCAGCTTCGCTTTTTCAATCAGGGAGGCGATGGCGTCGGAACCTTTTTCGACCGCGAAGCGGAAGAGACTGCGGCCATCCATAGCTACAGTCATCTCACCGTCGGCACCATTGAGAGAGGAGGGAGGCATGGCACTGCCACCGCCGGGAACATGGAACATCATGTTGCCGGAACCGTCGCTGCCCCAGAGCCAACTGAGAATGCGGCTTTGGCATTCGTCATTCGTTTCGAGCACCATCGCGGCTGCACCATCCCCCATGAGAATGCGGGTGTTGCGGTCGGTCTGCTTGAGGTATTTTGTGGGCGTGTCGCTGCAGACGAGCAGGACGCGGCGGGCAAAGCCGGTGGCGAGGAAATTGATGGAAGTGAGGAAGCCGATAGCGGCACCACTGCAGGCGGCATTGATGTCAAAGGCTCCGATGGGAGGCAAGCCGAGTTCGCGGGCAATGGCCGGAGCCGTGGGGCAAAGCATGTACTGCGGAGTAAATGTGGCGCAGAGAAGCAGGTCTGGGTCGGGACTGGGATCAAAGTCCAATGCCCTGCGGGAGGCGGCGACGGCGAGGCTGAGGGTTGTCTCCTCACGGTTGGACTGGAAGCGTTGCTCGATACCGCAACGGGCCATGATCCAGCCTTCCTCTACGCCCAACTCACCGGCAAGGGTTTCATTCGTCAAGGCAACGCTCGGGAGAGCGGTTCCACAACCGGCTATCCGGAAGCGGAAATTGGTTAAAGCTTCTGACATCTGCAAATTCTAGGATAACGGATATTCAACACTAATTTGGGTGAGGCCCTGGGAGGGGGCGGAGTGAGCAACCTTTGCATCGCCGCCAAGCAGGAGAATACCGAGGTCGCCGGGAGCTGCGTTGCCTTTGCCCACCTCAAGCAGGAAGCCGGTCATGTTGCGCACCATGTGCTTGAGAAAGCCGTTCCCGCAGATGCGGAAAATGAGGATTTCGTCCTGACGCCAGAGACGGCTGGCAAAGATTGTGCGGACCTTGGACCGGCCTGCCCGATTGCTTTCATCGGTGCTGGCGAAGGCGGTAAAATCGTGCTCGCCGAGGAAGCCGGCGGCGGCAGAGGCCATGGCGGCCTCATCCAACGGATAGGGATGGTGGTGCAGGTAACGGCGCAGGAAGGGAGGGCAAATCTCTTCGCGCCAGATACGGTACTCGTAAGTTTTTGCAATCGCATCGTAACGAGGGTGGAAGGTCGCAGGGCGCTCGAGGACTTCGGTGACGCGGATGTCATGCGGCAGGAGGTTGTTGAGTGCCTTGCGGAGATTGGCCTCGGGAATTGGACTTTCGAGAGTGAAAGCGGCACAAACGGCAAGGGCGTGAACACCGGCGTCGGTGCGTCCGCTGCCCACAATGTGAACGGGCTTGCCTTCCAACTGCCCGAGAGCTTTTTCAATCCTGCTTTCGATGGTGGGGAGGCCGGGCTGGACCTGCCAGCCATGGTAGGCAGTGCCGTCGTAGCTGACGAGGATACTCAGGCGGCGCATGACTCAGGAGGGACGAGACCCGGGCTTGACGACGGGCAGGCCCTGGGCGCAGAGCGGACACACGGCGGCTTCGTAGGCCGTAACGTGAAGCGTTGCGAGTGCGACGCGAGGCACACCGACGTCGGCGCGGCCACCGCTGCGGTCGATGATCGAAGCGGCCGCGAGCACTTTGGCTCCGGTGGCCAAGAGTAAATCGACCACTTCGCGGGTGCTGCCGCCGGTGGTGATGACGTCTTCCACAATCAGGACCCGCTCGCCCGCATCGATCGAGAAGCCACGGCGGAGGGTCATCTTCCCTTCCCCATCACGCTCGGTAAAGATAAACCGTACACCGAAGGCGCGGGCTACTTCGTGGCCGATGATGAGACCACCCATAGCGGGTGCACAGACCACATCGACTTCGAGGTCTTTGAGGGCGCTGCGGATTTCGCGTCCAAAGTTTTCGGCGTGCTGCGGATGTTGCAAAACCTTGGCGCATTGCAGATATTCGGGGCTATGGAGACCGCTGGTCAGCCGAAAGTGTCCGCTGAGGTAGGCACCGGTTTCGCGAAATGCAGCTAATGTAGCGGCGTTAGAATCAGTCATCTTTCTTCACAGAATAGCGCTCTCGGGTTAGGATAGGAAAAGCTTCAAAAAACGCTGGGAACAAACGCCTAAGTTGTCTCGTTTCTAGTTCCAGCCCTTTTAGCCCGGAATCGACACATGAAAACTTTACGCGAGAGCCTTGCCGTTCTCTGTCTGGCACTGACTTTGACCTCTACAACCGGTTTTGCCCAACAGGCACCGGCGCTGACTACGAGCCTCGATAAGAAGACCTACTGGTTTACCAAGAATTATCGCCCGCGCGATTTCGACACGATCCGGATGAACAATTCGAATCGTCTCGAATCACTCTTGCGTGCGGGAAAGCTTTATCTTTCATTGCAGGACGCGATCGCCTTGACGCTCGAAAATAACATCGACATCGAGATCCAGCGTTATGGCCCGGAGCTTGCTCAATACGACTTCAACCGTGCGAATGCCGGCGGTCAGATCCGTGGTGTTTCGACGGCAGTGACGCAGGGCGCAAATTCAGCCGTCAATCTTGTGACCGGCGGATTTGGCACCGGCAGCGGCGGGCAGACTGCGGTTGGAGCGGGCGGCAATACGACTGGCACCGTCTTTCAAGTAACCGGTTCGGCAATTCCCAACCTGGATCCCGTATTTTCGTCGAGCTATTTTCATACGAAGTCTTCCAACCCGCAAGCGAATTCATTCGTCACCGGCATTT
>JBKJSR010000777.1:0-2634 GCA_046594355.1 Bryobacter sp. | reverse complement strand
CTGCTGTGGTCGCCGCTTCTGCTTTTAAGCTGCAATCGGGAGATCACGCATCAGCGTGTCGATCCCGCTTTGGCGCCACTCATTCCTCAAGATACAACCACTCTCATTGGTGTCCGCGCCGACAATCTGCGCAATACTCCAGCCTGGGACAAGCTCTTCCCCGCCCAAGGCCCGATCACGCTCGAAGCACTGAAGAAGCGGACTGGACTCGACCTGCGCACCGGCATGCACGAAGCGGTGCTCTGCTCGGGCGGCAAGCATCGCGTCGCGTTGATCCGCGGCAAGTTCGTCGATGGCGGCATTACCAACGCCGGGATCGAGCCTGATCTCAAGCTGGAGGGTGCGCAGAAGCTTCCCTACAAAGGCTTCAGTCTCATTGGCCGCGAAGAGGAAGCCGTTACCTTCTTCAATTCGAGCGTTGCGGCCGCCGGACGAGCCTCGGCGTTGCGATCTCTCATCGACAGCCGCGAGATAAAAAACACCGTGCCACAAGCTCTACTCGCGATGGTCGAAACGCTCCCCCCCGAATCGCATATCTATGTGGTCTCAACCAACCCGAGCATCCCGGAAACCGGCATCGGTGGCGTGCGCAGCCTACCCCTGTCGCTTAAAAGCGCAAAGGCCTATCTCGACCTCCGGAGCGGTGCCGCTCTACAAGCCGAGGCCGTTGGCGCAAGCGATGCCGATGCCAAAAAACTGATCGATGGACTGCGCGGCATCATCTCAATTTTGCGGATGACCTTGAAGGGAGAACAAAAAGATCTGATCGGGCTGCTCGATGCAATGCAGTTTTACCAGGAAGGCGCTGTGGTCAGGATCCAGGCCAACATCTCCCTTGACGCCGTGCTGAATGGCTTGAAGTCGCTGGACATGTTTGGCACTGGCCGCGCATAATTGCGATATGCGCTTCCTGCTTCTGCTGCTTGTTGCTTTGGCTGGATTTTCGTCCGAGCTTCTTGGCCCCGATACTCTTTGGGATTGGCGCACTGCCGGATCCCCACGCATCAGCCCCGACGGCACTCGAATCGTCTACCAACTGGAATGGGCGGACAAGATGGCCGATGCCTTCCACACCAACCTCTGGATCGTCGCTGCGGACGGCAAGAACAATCGGCCGCTCACGCAGGGAAAGCATCGCGATACTGCCGCCGTCTGGTCTCCCGATGGCAAGCGCCTCGCTTACATCTCCACGAAATCCGGACTCCCGCAGATCGTCGTTCGCTGGATGGACTCTAGCGAAGAAGCGCAGATCACCAACCTCGAAAGCGCGATGTCCGACCTGGCCTGGTCTCCCGATTCAAAATGGATCGCCTATTTTTCTCGTGTCGGCGTCAAACCGAAATGGACTGTAAAAGCCACGCCCCCGCCCAGTGGCGCAAAGTGGACCGAAGGCCCAAGCGTAGTCACAAAACTGCGTTGGCGCTCGGATGGCATAGGCGGTGCCGGGCTGCTGCCAGAGAGCATTTCCCACCTCTTTGTGATCGCAGCCGATGGCGGAGCCCCCCGTCAAATCACCACCGGCGATTACGCCCATAGCGGACCGGCAGCCTGGACTCCCGACGCCAAAATAATCGTCCTCAGCGCCGCCAGGCGAGACGACGCCGACGGCATTCTTTATCCCGAAGACCTCTACGCGATCGATGTCGCCAGCGGCAATGCCCGGCGCATTCTCGACCGCAAAGGCCCCGAAGGCGAACCCGCCGTTTCGCCCGACGGCAAGTGGATCGTCTTTCTCGGTTTTGAAGATCGCGGACAGGCCAATCATTCCAACCGTCTTTGGGTGATCGGCATCGACGGCAAGGGCTTGAAGCTGCTCGGCAGCAGCATCGACAACAACTATCACTCCCCGGTTTGGAAGCTAGACAGCACCGGCGTCTATGTTGTGATCGAGAGCAAGGGTCAATCCCATCTTCACTACGCTTCGCTCAACGGCAGCATCGAGCCGCTCACCAGCGGCAACCTCCGCTTCGCAACGTCGTACGGCCCTTCAGACCGCATCACGATGGCCAACAATGGCAATGTCGCCATCACCAGTTCCAGCCCGGATCACCCCAAAGACGTCTATGCAATTGCTCTGGCTTCTGGCGCAAAACCGCTGCAATTGACCAACACCAATGAAGGTCTTCTCTCCGCCCGCAAGCTGGGCCGCACCGAAGACCTCAACTGGAAAAGCACCGACGGCAAGCCCATGCAGGGTTGGATAATTCTTCCTCCCGATTTCGATGCCACCAAGAAATATCCTCTGATCCTCGACATCCACGGAGGGCCGCACATGATGTACGGTGTTGAGTTCCAGCATCAGATGCAGATGTTTGCTTCGCGCGGTTTCGTGGTTCTTTATACCAATCCTCGCGGCTCCACCGGATATGGAGAAGAGTTCGGCAACATGATCCACACCAAATATCCCGGTGACGATTATCATGACCTGATGACCGGTGTCGATGCAGTCCTCGCCAAAGGTTACGTCGATCCCAAGCGTCTTTATGTAACGGGTGGCTCCGGCGGTGGTTTACTCACTGCATGGATTGTCACGCAGACCGATCGTTTCGCCGCCGCCGTGAGCCAGTATCCGGTGACGAACTGGTTCACGCAAGCCGGCAGCGCCGACATCGGCCTCCTGATGACCCGCTGGAT
>JBKJSR010000748.1:0-2944 GCA_046594355.1 Bryobacter sp. | reverse complement strand
CTCGACGCGCGTGCAGTTTGTGCTGATCGACGGCATCAGGTACGATGCCACCCCAGAAGAAACACCCCAACGACCGGAGATCTCACGATGAAGTTTTCAATCCTTTTTATTCCGCTGCTCGTGATGGCGGCAGACCCGCCCATGGTGGTCCAGAACGCGAATATCCTGACCGTCACCAGGGGCACGATCAAGGGATCGATCGTTGTCGAGAATGGCAAGATCAAAGAAATTGGCGAGAAAGTTTTGGTGCCGCCCGGAGCGAAGATCGTGGATGCCTCGGGGCAATTTATTCTTCCGGGCATCATCGATAGCCACTCGCACATTGCCGCCGATTCGATCAATGAAGGGTCAATCTCGGTATCGTCGATGGTGCGCATCGAAGATGTTCTGAACCCGGATGACATTGCGATCTATCGCGCGATCGCCGGCGGAACGACCATGGCAAACGTGTTGCACGGCAGCGCGAACGCGATTGGCGGCCAGAATAGTTTGATCAAGCTCCGCTGGGGCAAGCGCGCGGATGAGATGGTTTGGGACAAGGCGCATCCGAGTATCAAGTTTGCCCTGGGCGAGAATCCGAAACGTCAGGGCAACCCGACCGGCGGCCGCGTTGGAGCGGCCAATGTAGGCAACCTCCGCTATCCGGCGACGCGCATGGGTGTTGAAGATGTTTACATAGAGGCCTTTACGCGGGCGAAAGAGTATCGGCAATCGTGGAAGGATTACGAGGCCAGGAAGGCGAAGGGCGAGTCTGCGATTCCGCCCCGCCGCGACCTGCAGTTGGAACCGCTGGTCGATGTTCTGGAGGGCAAGATGCATGTTCACGTGCATGCCTACCGGTCCGATGAAATCCTGATGATGATCCGTGTGGCGGAACAGGTTGGGTTCAAGGTTACGAGCTTTCAACACATTCTTGAGGGCTACAAGGTTGCGAAAGAAATGGCGAAGCATGGTGCGGCCGGTGCGGGCTTCAGCGACTGGTGGGCCTACAAGATCGAAGCCTACGACGCGATCCCTTACAACATGGCCGTGATGAGCCGGAAGGGCGTGCTGGCTAGCGTGAATTCGGATTCGGCCGATACGATTCGCCGTCTCAATACCGAAGCGGCAAAGACGATGAAGTACGGTGGGCTCAGCGAAGAAGAAGCTCTGAAGCTGGTCACGATCAACCCGGCTATCCAGATGAAGGTCGATCAGTATGTCGGCTCGATCGAAGTTGGCAAAGACGCTGACTTTGTGATCTGGGACAAGCATCCGCTCTCCAGCTTTGCCCGCGCACAACAGGTCTACATCGATGGTGTGAAGTATTTTGATCGCGATGATGACGCGAGCGCACGCGTGAAAATCGAGGCTCAGAAAAAGGCGCTCGAAGAGAAGTTGCGATTAGAGCAGAGACGTCAGGGTCCGCCTGCTGGCGGCGCTGCGCGGAGGCCCCAATAACATGAGATTCCTTACAACACTTTTACTGGCCGGGGCCATTTGGGCGGGCGAGAAAGACAGCTTTTTCCTGAAGGGCGTTACGGTGTTTCCGGTCTCTTCGCCGAAGGTGGAGAACACGACGCTGCTGGTGATCGACGGCAAGATTGCCGACATCGGTGCCAAGTCGGCACCCAAGGGCGTGCGTGTCATCGACGGCAAAGGCCTTCAGGTCTATCCAGGCATTATCAATTCCGCAACCAACATTGGCCTGTCCGAAATTTCTTCGATACGTGAAACGAATGACACGGGCGAGCTGGGCGATTTCAATCCGCAATTGCGTGCGATCATCGCCATCAATCCGGAGACGGAACACATTCCCGTAATTCGTGCCAACGGCATCTCAACGGTGATTACATTACCTGGCACCAGCGGAGGATTTGGCGGCGGCGGTGCAGGGATTATTCTCGGGCAGGCAGCGCTCATCCATCTCGACGGCTACACCTACGAAGAAATGGAAATCAATCGCACGGCTGCCTACCAGATGCGTTTTCCGACGATGCAATCCCGCGCCTTCGACTTCGATACCTTTCAGACGACCCGCAGTTCCTTTGCCGACGCCAAGAAGCGCTTTGAGGCGCAGATGAAGGAGATCAAGCTCTTCTTCAGCGAGGCCCGCAACTACATGCTGGCCAAGGATGCGAAGACTCCCGGCCTGCGAGTGAACACGAAGTATGAGGCGATGATTCCCTTGCTGACGGGCAAGGCCCCGCTCATGGTGATTGTTGGCAAGGAGCGCGAAATTATGGCGGCGATCCGTTTTGCGGAAGAGGAAAAGGTGAAATTGATCCTTGCGGATATTCGCGAGCCGAACAAGGCCATTGAGGAAATAGCGAAGAGAAAGATCCCCTGCATTCTAGGCCCGGTGACGCAGTTGCCTGCTGAAGCAGACATGTCTTATGACTTCAACTACGCACTACCCGCACAACTGTACAAGGCTGGAGTGAAGTTCGCCTTCGGAAGCTTTCAAAATCAGTTTGCGAGGAACATAGCATTTGAGGCTGCGAGCGCCAGCTCCTATGGGCTGCCCTATGACGAGGCGCTCAAGGCGCTGACGCTGAATGCGGCGGAGATCTGGGGCGTCGGCGACAAGTATGGATCGATTGAAAAGGGCAAGTATGCTGATCTGTTGGTGACGAATGGGGATCCGCTCGAAGTGAAGACGGAAGTGCGAATGTTGTTCATCCAAGGCCGCCAGCAGAGCTTGGAATCGAAGCACACGCGGCTGTATGACAAGTACCGGCAACGCCCGAACTAAGGGCTTGGCAAGCAAATTAACCTGAGTTTTTTCCAGTTAGCTTTGGTCTGGATTTGCCAGGAGGGTCACATGAAAGATCTCTCCCGTTTCCGAGGGTTTTGCTTTTAGGTGAAGGTCGGCTCTGCTCCAAGAGCTACCGGGATTGCGACACGGCAATGCAAGTTCCTGCGGGATCATGTCAGAAGGCAAACAATTCTGGCAGGTTCGATC
>JBKJSR010000606.1:0-5902 GCA_046594355.1 Bryobacter sp. | reverse complement strand
TGCCCAACGAGGAATGAATGGAGGCTTCTCTAGAGAGCCGCTTGGGCTTACTTCCGCCACTCACGAAGTCCTCACACAAGCAACTGCAAATAATGAAGGAAGCCCCTCGAAACGTGGACCCCGCCAAGCCAACGGCACAAGGCAATCGATGCAACCGCAAGAATGATTACACTCGCCGATGAGTTTGAGCATGCGCTTCCGATCTGTCCTGCAGGCCTAAACCTTCTTCAATGGCCTTTGCGCCGAAGAATTTTGGCACGGTCTTGATACGCTACCCAACTTTCGGGCGAGTTCCGATGCTTGCGGATTGCATCTGCCATTGATTCTGATTACGGTAAAGGAGAAAAGAAAGCAGAAGAGCCAATACGATTGAAAAATAATGGTGGGCGCGACAGGACTCGAACCTGTGACCTCCTGCGTGTGAAGCAGGCGCTCTAACCAACTGAGCTACGCGCCCTTACCGTCGGGCAGAAACTTGAATTATATCAATGTTTCGACCCATTGGGCTACTCGTTTTTCTGCTCGCCGTTCTGCGAACCCAAACCATATTTGAGATACTGCGATGGGTGAGTGAAACGATTCGAGGACAGTACGAATTGCAGCAGGAGATTGGCTCCGGCGGCATGGGCAAGGTCTATCAGGCGAAGGACCTGAAGCTCAATCGGAATGTCGCCATCAAACGTTTGCTGTCTGCCGGCCACAGCACTGCGGACAAACGCCGCCGCTTCATCATCGAGGCCCAATCCGCCTCCGCTCTCAATCATCCGAACATCATCACCATCTTCGACATCATCGAGGAAAATGGTGCGGACTATATGGTCATGGAGTTGCTCCCGGGCAAGACACTCCAGGAATTGATACCCCGCAACGGCCTCCGCGCACCCATGGTGATCGGCTATGGCGTGCAAATTTCCGACGGTCTCGCCGCCGCCCACACTGCCGGCATCATCCACCGCGATTTGAAGCCAGGCAACATCATGATTTCCGATCGTGGCATCGCCAAGATCCTCGATTTTGGACTCGCCAAACTCACGGAAACTACTTCGTCCGAAGACCCCGATGCCACCAGTGAAGCAGGCCTGACGATGGAGGGCACGATCATGGGCACTCTTTCCTACATGTCTCCCGAACAGGCTCAAGGTAAGAGAGTGGACGCCCGCTCGGATATTTTTTCTTTCGGTGCCGTTCTGTACGAGATGGCCTGTGGCGTTCGCGCATTCGCTGGAAATAGCAGTGCGGTGATTCTAACCAGCGTCCTGCGCGACGAACCCCGCAGTTTGCTCGAACTGACTCCGGAAATCCCTCCGGAACTCGAACGTGCGATTTGGAAGTGCCTGCGCAAAGATCCCGACGAGCGCTGGCAGACGATGGATGAGTTGCATAAGGCGCTACTTGCGCTTTACACGTTGAGCGAATCCGGCGTGTTGTACAGGGTACGCAGCACTGCGCCTGCTTCTGTCTCGATTGCCGCTCCCACTCCGCCCCCTGCCGTGATCAGCAAGGCTCCCGTCGCCATTGGTCTCGGTCTGATGCTGCTGCTGATCGCCGCGGGGATTCTGTGGTGGAATCTCCAACCCGGCTCCAAGCCAAACTCCGAAAGCCCAAGTCTCCCCGAAACGCAACCCACCCAACAACTGCCCGCCGCCAAAGATCATCTCACCAACGCCGACATCGCAGATATGGTGAAGGCCAATGTACCCGAATCGCTCATTCTGAGCCAAATGAAAAACTCAAAAACAGAATTCGATTTATCCAGCGACGGTGTCATCGAACTCGTGAAGCGGGGCGTCTCCGAAAAGCTCATCGAAGCCATGCGTAATCCGAAGAAGATCAGCGCCGCGGCCACCATTCCCGTCAAGCCCGAAGAGAAGCCGACGGATGCCCCCAATACAGTTCTTGTTGCCGGCGGTACTCCGATTTCGCTGAGTCTCGACCAGGACATCCCGTCCGACACCGAGCAGGGCGCCGACCTGCTTTTCGTCGTCAGTGAAGACGTCAAGGTCAACGGGCAAGTGGTCGTCGCTCGCGGTGCGATCGCCAAGGGCAAGGTGGCGGAACGCGCCCGCCGCAAGTTGATCGGTTCGCAGAAAATGACTTACCGCCTACTGGAAGTGAATGTCTCGGCTGGCTCCTCCCTCAAGCTGCGGCCGGTCGAAAAGACATTCGAAAATGCCGGCAAGCGAAAGAATCTGGCGGCGGAAAAAGGCGAGATTTTCGTGGGCTACGTCGACGGAGATCAGTCTCTAGCGATTGGCCGCTAGCGCCTGGTCGAAGCTTCCGAGCATCGTCTTTACACTCTTCGCTTCTTCCATGTCCGGGTTCAGCGTCAGCATGCGATGAAAGTGTTTTCGCGCGACAGCCAGCGTCTCAAGACTCCCCGAACCCTGTGCCTGCGTCGCATAAATCAATCCGCTTAGATAATGCGCGTAGGGATAGTCGGGGTCGTACTGCAGACTCTTCTGGCAAAACAGCGTCGCATCCACCAGCTTCTTGTCGCGGTACGCGCAATCGCAAAGTCCAAAGTAAGCCATGCTCCGCAGATCCTGCCAGATGTCCTTCTGCGCCGCACGCCGCCGCTTGCCATGGCCAATCAAAAATCCCTTGACATAGTAATTCAGATTTCCGGCCATACCGGAATCAAAGTTACTGTAGCGCAGATATTCGACATACTCCCGGCGCGACTGCTTATACTCCCCCTTCATCCGCAAACTCTCGGCCAGCCAGAAGTGCGGCTCGGCGATATTCGGTGAAATCGCGATCGCCGCGAGAGCACTGTCGATTGCTTCGTCATACCGCTCCTTGATGCGAAAAGCCTGCGCCCGCAGGTACAGCGTCTGCACGTCTTTCGGGTTCCGCTTCAGCACAACGTCGAACTGCCGGATGCTCTCATCCACATTTCCGGTATCCAGCAGCATGCCTCCATAACTCGACCGCGCCTCCGAATAATCGGGATCGATGCGAATCGCCGTATCGAAATACTGCTTCGCCTTCACTTGATCGAAAAGCGCGTTGTAGGAGCGGCCGAGATACAGCGCCGCCTGGCTGTAGCGCGGATCCGCCGCGAGAGCCTGCGTAAAATGTTCGACGGCTTTCTTATAGTTCTGTTCAAAGCCCTTGTTGTAATACTCAAGCCCTTTGTCAAACTGCTCGACAGCCGCCTTGGGACGCTTTCTCGGAATCAGGATCTGAATTTTCACTGTCGATTCCTGGCCTGGATAAACCATCTCTTCGCGCGGACCGTCGGGTTCGTAACCCATCTTTACGCCTTGGATCTGATGCGTCCCCGGACGCAATCCAGGTAGGCGCAAAGGACTCCCCTTGCTCGCCACGCCCGCACTTTTCCCGTCGACGAATACTTCAACTTCCTCGCGATTCGTCTCGAAGATCAAAGCTCCAAACTTGGGTGCCGGAGGCGGTGCCGCGCTGGCGTAGGAAGGCACATACGCAATCAGCATCTCGGGGTCAAAGCTGCCGCGATCCGAGCGTGGCGTCTGCTTTCCCTTCGTTGCTTCGCGTACATTCTTGCGCACATATTCGGTCATCTCAACTGCCGTCACCTGCCCGTCGCGATCGTCGTCCGCTTCGCCTTCCATGCCCTTCACCACGTAATATGTAAACACTCCATGGCCGCCACCAAAATCCGGAGATTCAAAGCTCCGTTCCTGATCGCGCGAAGCCGTCAGGCTGAACATGTTCTTGTCGAGGTTTTGCCAGAGGTTATTCAGATTGTCGGCGCGTGTTTCGCTCGTGACAAAGCCGGAATGGCAACTGTCCGTAAGCAACACCTTCCACTTGGCCTTTACCTTTTGTCCAACCGTTTTGGCCAGGCTTTCCATTGGATAGCCACTGCCGGCAATGTTGTCCAGGCTGAAATCGTAAGGTGCCAGATAACCCTTGCCCTGATGCACAAACCCGTGTCCGGCAAAATAGATGAACACGCGATCGTTTTCATTGGCCACACTCGGCAGCCACACCTCAAGCTCGCGCTTCAGATTGGCCAGCGTAGCGCGCGGGCCCAGAAGCTTCTTCACATTCTCGGCGCGAAAGTTTCCGCCCTCAAGACTGATCAGGATCGAGTACAACGAATCGGCGTCCCGCTCGGAATATGCAAGGTGCAAGTCTTTCGGCAGGTTCTGATAAGCTCCGACGCCCATCACAATGGCGTAGCTCCGGGGAATTTCCACCGCCTTGGTGAGCAACTGGCTTTCTCCTTCGGGAAAAGCATCGGCCTCCACCTTCAGGTCGCGAGCCTTCTGCGTATCAGGCCGTTGCGCAGAGATCGGCGCAACGGCAGTCAAGAGACAGGAAAGAAAAAGACCATAGAGCAACTTCATTTGTGTGTGAGGGTAACTTCGGCACTTACGCGCGGATCGTCTCCCCGCTTGCTCGCCACATAAGCGGCGTGTTCAAAGCGCGGCCCCAAACTCGAAGTCTTCACTTCACCTTCCACTTTTTCGACGATCAGATCGCGGGCATACATCACCTTGACCCTGTCGATAAACGGATCGCCAATCGGCGAGTTCTGCGCCAGCAGAATCCCCGGCGCCGGCCGGATCGGATCACTCGGCTTTAACTCCGGACTATTCGTCCGTTCCGGCGCCACCTTGTAGATCAGGCCATCGAAATCGGGCTCCGGCTTACGGCTGAACACAATGAAAAGCCGTTCTTCACCCGGTTGGTCGTCAAACTTGAAAACGAAGCCTGCGGGGATTGTATAGGCCTGATTCGGACCCACGCGATTGTCGCCACCCGAGATCTTCGGGGAAGGGAACAGCGGACTCCATTTACCCGAACTGCCCCGCGACAGAATGTACAGATATCCGAAATCGTTCACTTCCACGCGGACATTGATCCGGTCTCCACTCTTAAAGGCCTTTGTCGTTGGCACTTCCTTCTTGTTGCCATCCGGCATCACTTGCGTAATCGTCCACCGCATCGCGAGACCTGCGCCCGCGCTCACGGTATCTGCGGCAAGACGCACCGGCACATCCTCCGCTCGCAAAGTTCCCCCCGGTCTCGAGGGGCGCGCTGACGCATGCTCCACTACATCTTTAGTCTTCTTCGGCTTGGCTACCGCAGCCGTCGGCGGCGGTGCCTGCGCTGCGTAAAAAATCTCACGGGCGGTAAGTCTCGGGCCGCTCTCTTTTGCCAAGTCCTGCGACCAGGCCATCAGTGCGGTCATCGCTACAACTGGAACAATTCTTTGAAACATCGTTAGCCTCCAACTTTCTCTTCAGTATATTCTTATAGAAAGCCATGTATAAGTATTCAGCAAGTCAACTACTGGCACAAGCCCTTGTGTTGCTCCTATTCGCGGGGCCAGTTCCGGCCCAGGATCCAAAGCCACCCGAAGGCGCCCCCAAGCTGAACATCATCGTCATCAGCGGCGAGGGTGCCATCAACAACATCAAGAGCCGCACGGCGCGCGAGACCATCGTAGAAGTCCGCGACGAAAACAACAAGCCTGTCGCGGGTGCCTCCGTCGTGTTCCTGCTGCCCAACTCGGGCCCGGGCCTCGTTAGTTCCAATGGTTCTAGCATGATCACTACCCTGACCGATGCCAACGGCCGCGCTGTGGCCAGAGGCCTGAAGCCGAATGGCCAGTCTGGACGCTTCAACCTTCAGGTTCGCGCCAACCACCAGCAGTCTTTCGGACAACTCGTGATTGCTCAGTCAAATATAGTAGCGGCGGGAGCGGCCATTTCAGGTCTCACTGTCGCATTAATTGCAATCGGTGCCGCTGCCGCCGCCGGCACTGCCGTCGCCTTGACCCGCAAATCCGACCCCGCACGCGGCAGTGTCGGCGTCAACCCTGGAACCCCCTCCGCAGGAGCACCACGCTAATGATCCAGAGAATCCTTCTCCTCAGCCTCCTCGCCGGCGCAGTCCCCGCCCTTGCCCA
>JBKJSR010000602.1:0-6057 GCA_046594355.1 Bryobacter sp. | reverse complement strand
CAAGCGTTTATCGATGTTTATCGTCCTGCTTGGGGTCGCAACTGCGAGCTACGGGCAAGCCGTTTACGGGAGCATTGTCGGTAGCGTCACCGAGAGCTCCGCCGCCGGCGTATCGGTGGATACCGAAACCCGCCTCGAAGTCAAGCTGGAGGTGGGCGACGTATCGCAGACCCTCGAAGTGAGCGCCGAAGCTGGAATCTTGAAGACCGAACGCAGCGATGTCGCATCCACTTACAGCGAAAGAACGATTACAAATTTGCCGGTGCTTAGCCGCCGCTTCACCAACTTTCAATTGATGACGCCGGGCGTCGTTGCCTTCCCCACCTCGCTGACTGCGGCTTCCGCCGAGAATCCGCAAGGCTCTTACCGGATGTTGGTCAACGGACAAAGCTTCGCCGGCACCAGCCACCTGCTGGATGGCACCGATAATCACGACGCCGTGCTGGGTTGGATCGTCATCAATCCAACTCTTGAATCGGTGACTGAAGCCAAGATCACCACCGCCAACTATGACGCCGAGTTTGGTGTCGCCAGCGCCGGGGTGGTCAGCGCCCAAACCAAATCGGGCACCAATGCGATTCATGGCAGCGCCTTCTGGTTTCTGCGCAACGATCACATGCAGGCGCGTAACCCCTTCACGCAATCCAAAATAATCCCGAACTCCAACGGCCGTTTAATTCCGCTCACGCAGTGGAATCAGTTCGGCGCCTCTGTCGGTGGTCCCGTCAAACGAAACAAGCTCTTTTATTTCGGCGATGTCCAGCTCACGCGGCGCAACACAGGTGGCGGTGCGCTGCTGCGCGTACCAACGCTCGACGAGCGCGCCGGTAATTTAACGCGCTTGGGTTTGAACGTGTTCGACCCCGCCAGCGGACCTACACCGGCAACGCGCTCGCAATTTCCAGGCAATATCATCCCATCTTCACAACTGTCCCCGCAAACGCAGGCCTTGCTAAAGTTGATCCCCGCGCCAAACAGCATCGTCAACCTTGATGCGCCAAACTTCGCATCCTCCGGCGGCGTGAGGAGCGACGACGATGCCTTCAACACCCGCATCGATCACTACACCACCGATAAGCTGCACATCTTCGGCCGCTACAGCCTGCAACAGTTCCGCGTGGTCGCGCCGGGCTCCTTCGGTCTCGTAGCCGGTGGGCCTGGCCTCGATGCCTCGGGTTCCACTAATGCCTATGCCGGAAGGTCGGACTCGCGCAATCATTCGATCGCCAGCGGTTTTGACTATGCATTGAAGCCGACTCTGTTGACAGACTTCCGCTTTGGCTGGTTCCGTTATAAAGTCTTTGGGCAACCAAATGGAATTGGCACCGCTCCGGCGAAGGATGCCGGTATCCCCGGCCTGAACGTAGACGATAATTTCAACTCGGGCATGCCCGCTTTCTTTATCAATGGTTATGCAAGCAACCTCTTCCGCTTCGGCTATGCATTGGGCGTGAACGGTTGCAACTGCCCCTTGATTCAGGATGAAAATCAGTATCAGTTCGTCAACAACTGGACCAAGATTCAAGGCAACCATACCTTCAAGTTCGGTGCCGACATCCGCAAGGCCTTCAACTTGCGCGTGCCAAGCGACCGACACCGCTCGGGCGAGTTAAATTTCGACGCCGCGCGCACACAGGGTCCTACCGGCGGCGGGTCGGGCCTGGCATCTTTCCTCATCGGCGACGTTTCCCGCTTTGAGCGCTATGTCTCCAATTCACTCGACGCCAGTGAGTCGCAGAACCGCTGGTTCTTCTTCGGGCAAGACTCCTGGCGCATCACCAAAAAACTTACCTTTAACTATGGGCTTCGTTGGGAAATCTATCGTCCGCAGAAAGTCTCCGGTCCCGGACAGGGCGGCTTCCTGAATTCCACGACTGGAGAAATCATGGTGGCCGGCGAGAAGGGTGTTGGACTTGACCTGAACGTCACGTCCCCGCTCACCAACTTCGCTCCCCGGCTTGGCATCGCCTACCAGCTCAATCAGAAAACTGTAATCCGGGCCGGTTATGGCCGCGGTTATAACCTGGGCGTTTTCGGCTCGATCTTCGGCCACAACGTGACGCAGAATCTGCCGGTGCTCGGCATTCAATCCGACCAGCCGGCCAATAACTTCGATAGCGTTTTCAACTTGAACAGAGGCCCCAATCCGCTCGACCCCCGCCAGATCCTGGACAAGCAGCCGCTGGGCCCCAATGGCAACCGCTTACTGCCCAATGGTGTAACTGCGTTTATGATCACTAACCCCATCCGCTTCCCCACCGTCGACGCCTGGAACTTCACCGTGCAGCGCCAGTTGGGTAAAAGCATGTCGGTGGAAGCAGCCTACGTTGGCACCAAAGGCACTCATGTATTCGCCGGCGTCGGCGGCGACTATGATCCCAATCAGGCCGATATCAACGGCTTCGGCACCCTCTCCACCAATCAGCGGAAACCATTCTTCCAGAAATTTGGCTGGGCGCAAAACCTTCGCTACTACGGAAGCGATGCCTCCAACAACTACCATTCCATACAAATGAGATTCGACAAACGCTTTGAAGGCGGCTTGTCAGTCATGTCGCACTATACGTTCTCGAAGAACATCGACTACGACGGAACTTACTATCCGCGCGACGCAAAACTCGCGCGCGGCGTGTCCAATAATAATCGGCCGAATGTCGCTTTCATCGGTTCGCTCTACGAGGTCCCGGTCGGGAAAAGCCGTAAGTTTTTGTCGAATAGCTCGAAGCCCGTTGAATTTCTTCTCGGCGGCTGGCAATTGAACGGCACTTACAACTGGATGAGCGGCCAGCCCTTTACGCCCAGTTACCGCGACTGCAACGCCGACCGCGATACGGGCTGGTGTCGGCCCGATCTGATCGGAAACTATAGCGTCGCCAACCCCGGCCAACAAGGCTGGTTCAAAACTGCATCTACGCCGCTGGTAGCCAACGGGCAAGTGGATGGCCCCTGGCAACGCCCCCAGCGCGCCAAGTTTGGCACGGTCGGCCGGAACGAGATATTTGGGCCCAGTTTTGTTCAAATGGATATGTCGTTCTTCAAGACCTTCACGGTGACCGAAGGGAAAACTCTTCAGTTCCGGGCGGAGAGCTTCAACTTGCTGAACCACACCAACCTGGCGAATCCGAACTCCTGCGTCGATTGCCCCGGCACTGCCGGACGCATCTTCGGTGCCTTTGCCGCTTATGTTCCGCGGCAGTGGCAGATGGCTTTAAAGTTCGCCTTTTAGTCTTTAGCTTCAATGATCCGCAACGCCTGGTTGGCAGCGACGCCCGCCAGGCGTTGCTGTTTTCCGCTGGGCCAGCGAATCTCCAGGTCGGCGGTTTCGGCTCTGTCCAGGCCGAAATGCAGGCGTAAGTCGGATTGCGAGAGATAACTCCCGCCCGAACGTACCTCGTTCATCTGCCTCCGTCCTCCGGCTACACAAGTGACACGCGCGCCAATTGCCGACCTGTTCGATACCGTGCCGATCAGTTTTACCTGTAGCCAGTGCCGGCCTGTATGGTTGTCGCAGCGCAAAAGTTGCGGCACGTCGTTCATGCAGTTCACCACTACATCGAGATCGCCGTCGTTATCGAAATCGCCCACGGCAAGGCCGCGAGCCGTTACCTGCTGAAGAATTCCGGCACCGGAGTTTAGCGAGACATCTTCGAATTTCGAGTTGCCGAGATTACGATAAAGTACTTTCCGCTGGCGATAACCGGCTTCGATATCGCTGCTTCCCACTTCCGGATAAACGTGGCCGTTCGCCAGCAGAATGTCCGGCCAGCCATCGTTGTCGAAATCGAGAAAGGCGGCACCCCAGCCGAGGAAGCGAGTGTTCCGGCCAAGACCGGCTTGAAAAGTCAGATCCTCGAAAATATTCTCACCGAGGTTGCGGTAAAGGCTCGACGTGTCGCCCGCGAAATTCGTTTTTACGATATCGAGCCAGCCATCGCCATCGAAGTCCGCAGCCGACACGCCCATTCCCGCTTGGGATTTCCCATCGGCCGAGTAAGCCACTCCGGCCTGAATTCCTATCTCCTTGAATGTACCGTCCCGATTATTCCGGTAGAGTGCCGAAGAGGTGGAATCGTTCGCCACATAGATATCGGGCCAACCATCGTTGTCGAAATCGCCGACCAATACACCCAGGCCATAAGTGCCCGGCGTGTTCAGGATGCCGGCTTCCTTCGACACATCCCGGAATGTACCGTCCCCGTTGTTGTGAAAGAGAATATTCTTGGCCCCTGGCAAGCCAGGTGGACCACAAGCCACTTGTAAGCCCTTATAACGGCAGGTGCCGTTCTCCGGCACCGGTACTGTCTTGACATCGAAATCGATGTAGTTGGCGACAAACAGATCCAGTAACCCGTCGCGGTTGTAATCTACAAAGGCGCAGCCTGTATTCCAGCGCGGAATCCGTCCACCGCCGGTTGTAATTCCCGCCTTGCGCGAAACATCTTCGAAGCTACCGTCCCCGCGGTTGCGGTAGAGCTTATTCTCTCCCCAGTAACTGACAAACAGGTCGTCGAAGCCGTCGTTGTCATAGTCGCCCACGCACACTCCCTGGCCCCAGCCGTGATGCACCAGCCCGGCCTTTATCGTGACATCGGTGAAGGTGCCGTCGCGGTTGTTTTTGTAAAGCCGATTGGTGGGGGGGCCGCCGGGAAAACTCGCCTGAAAGCGCGAACCGTTGACAAAGAAGAGATCGAGCCAGCCGTCGTGATCATAGTCGAAGAAGGCCACGCCGCACCCGGTAGTCTCCACCAGATAGCGATTCTTCCGCTCGTCCCCGAATGTTGTTTTTTCACGCAGCCCCGCTTCGCGTGCGACATTGACAAAACCGACTGGCAAAGGCTGGGCGTGCAAAAGTTGGTCGAAGGAATAAACAGCCGCAGTCCGGCAGAGAGACTGTAGAAAACCGCGCCGATTCTTCATTGGATTGCCTTTGGACGCAGCCCGCTGGAACGGTCGAACATCTCTTTCTGCGTGGCTTCCTTGGCTGCTTTGCGTAGCGCCGCTTCCGCGAGATATCTGGCGTTCCCCGCTGCGTCGCCCTGCACACGCGCCAACTGCGCGAGTTGCGAATAGGGCCCCGGGTCTTCGGGCTTCAGGCGGATTGCCTCTTCCAGTGCCGCTTTGGCCTCAACCAGTCGGCTCGTTTGCCGCAATACAGTCCCGAGCATCGCCCACGCGTCGGAGTAATCCGGCGAGATGCGCACGGCGGCGGCGAAGTGCCGGTCGGCGGCCGCGAAATCGCCGTTCTGCCAGTGTACAATTCCGAGCGTGTAATGTGCCTCGATCAATTGCGGATCGAGTTCCAGCGCACGGACCAGGTGCGTACGCGCGACATCGAGATCGTCTTTTTGCTTAAAAGCCAACCCCATGTTGTAGTGCATCACTGCGGAATCTGGAGCTATGTCGAGAGCGTGTTTGTAAACTCCGATGGCCTTCGCCAATTCGTTCTGCTGCAGATAAGAAAACCCCAGATTGCCAAGCGCGGCCAGATTCCTGGGCTCACGCGCGAGTACTGCCTGCGCTTGCGCCTGACCTTGGACCGCAAAGCCTTGATCCGTGAGCAAAAAGCTGAGTGAATTCCTGCATTCGAGACAGGTCGGCTTGAGGGCAACCACCCTGCGATAAGCCTCAAGCGCGCGTGTACGCTCGCCCACTTCGCGAGCCGCGATCGCATAGCGCCGCCAATAATCGAAGCTCGCCGGTGCCTTCGCCACAGACTCGGCCAAAGACTTCACAGCAGCCTCGCGATCTCCTTCCAGCCACAGGGCCACACCGAGATGGTAGTGTGCCGCAGCGTTTGAGGAGGAGAGCCGAATCGCCTCACGGAATCGTACGATCGCTTCCGTGCGCCGCCCCAGTGTCGCCAGCAAAAAACCGCTCTCGTCTTCCAGTGACGACGACCGGGGCGACTGTTGTCTGCGCTTTTCGATCACTTCGAGCGCTCCGGCTGCATCGCCCAGAGCTTTGAGCCGGTCGGCGTTGGCGCGCCACTCCAGTTGCGCCAGCAGCAGCAGGAGCAGAGGGACACTCACGGATTTCCAGCCAAAAGCTTAGTCATGA
>JBKJSR010000489.1:0-2752 GCA_046594355.1 Bryobacter sp. | reverse complement strand
CGAGCGCGGCCCCGTTGAAGCGCTGAGAGCGACACGGCTTTCGGACAGATCGTTCTAATCTCCGCGCTCTCACGAGCGCGGCCCCGTTGAAGCTAGCCACGTCTGTCACGGGACGGTTCAAAACCAGCCACTGCGGGTCGAATCAAAACCAGCCACTCTGAAGCGGAGGTTTTCAATGGTTTAGGTGTGCAGGGCGCAAGCAGGAATGGCGATGGTGGCGTTAATCGTGGGACGCATCGGTGGGGGTGTGGGCGAGGGCCACGTTTTTCAGGCGGTAACTTTTCCCGGTGAAAGTTACGACTTGGGCATGATGCAGGAAGCGGTCGAGGATTGCGGTGGCGGTGGGAACGTCGTGGAGAAGTTTGCCCCAGTCTTCGAGGGGGCGGTTGGAAGTCATGAGCGTCGAGCGGTTTTCGTGGCGGCGCATGATGACCTCGAGGAGATACTCGCCGGAGTGTTTCGGGAGCTGCTTCAAGCCCATGTCATCGATGATCAGGAGGTCCGGTTTTAGATACTGACGCAGGGCGCGGTCTTTTTCGTGCAGCGCCTCCTCCTGCAGGAAAGCGCCGATGAGATCGAAAATGGAGACGTAGCGCACCAGCCGGCCTTGTTTGATTGCTTCATAGCCGATCGATTGAGCCAGATGCGTTTTCCCTAAACCCGGTGGTCCGAGAAAAAGCGCGTCGGTGGCCTCGGCGATGAACTTGCCCGCGGCGAGCTCGAAGATCTCTTTCTTTGGGAGCTGGGGATTGAAGCGCCAATCGAAGTCCTCGAGGGTTTTTAGGCCGCGGAACTGGGCCAGGCGCTTGCGGTTTTCGAGTTGACGCTGTTGGCGGACGTTGAGTTCGTCCTGAAGGATGAGTTCCAGAAACTCACCATGGCCGAGACGATTGGCAGCCGCCTCCTGCAGGCGGACGGAAAGGCTGCGGCCCAAGCCGGAGAGCCGAAGTTGACGCAGGGTGGAATCGAGTTGAGCGGTGGTCATAAGGGAAAGGCAACGCGGTAGGCCGAGAGATCACGGATGAGCGGATGGGCCTGGAGGAAATCGAGCTGAACGACGCTGTCCTTGGCGGTGAGCAACGCGCGGACATCACGGAGGCGCCAGCAGGCATGCTCCAGGGCCCGCCCTGCCGCCTGCTCTAGCGCGTGGACCGGATGCTGCTTGGCCAGGTGCAATAGGCCCTGCAGCGTACGGATACCGTAAACGCCGCGATGCCGATACATCGCCTCGGCCCAAGCGCCACAACCGGGTCCCAGCCGCCGGCAGCGACCGAGGAGATACTCGGGGCCGCGTTCCAGCAACGACTGTTTATGCGGATGGATATGGGCGGCGTCGGTGGCGAAGCGTCCGGGTTCGACCCGGGCGTGAACGCCGATCTGCTCCATCCGGGTGTTGAAAAGGCGCACCAGGCGCGAATCCGCCCGGACCCAGACTTTGCGGCCGGCGTACTCCGGCGGCGCCGAGTAGTAGGCTTTGCCGAACTCGACGTGGCCGTCGCGATGGACCGAGCGCGGCGCCTCTTCAAAGCTGGGGAAAAACATGGCTGGCAAGGCCCGCAGCGCCGGCCGCTCGACCGTAAGAAAGCGTTTTAACACCTGCTCCCGCGTGGTGCCGTGTATCCGCGTGTCGGCGACAGTACGTTCCCAGTCTTCCAGCAACTGGTTTTGCTCGGCCAGACTCTTGAACTGGCGCCCTCGGAGCGCGTTTTCCTGGACGTAATCGACCCCGCGCTCGACCTTGCCCTTGTGTCGGGGCATCGCCGGCTTGGTCGGCGTGAGTACCGTCCCGTAATAAGTGCAAAACTCCAGGAGCTTGGGGTTAAGCTCCGGATCGAACCAGTCCGCGCGAATCACTCCGGCCTTGAGGTTGTCGATGACCATGCGCGCCGGCACCCCGCCAAAGTGCCTGAACGCATTTTCCGTACAGCGGATGAAACTGTCGGTCGTTTGGCGCCAGACCGCTTCGGTGTAGCCCTTGCGCGAATGGCTGAGGACGCAGCGGTAAACGTGCGGACGACGGCGCCGTCCTTCTTCCACCACCCACGCGCCGCAGCCAAAGTCGACCTGCATCTCCTCACCGGGCGCGCACTCCATCCGTCGGAATGGCGGATCCATACCAGCGGCAAACCGCTGCGCGAAACGCTTCACCGATTGATAGCTGCCGCTAAAAGCGTGATCGCTCACCAGATCCTGGTGAATCCGCTTTACGGAAAGGCCACCGTGCAAACCGGCCTCAATCTCCGCGGAGAAAGGCCCCGAGTCACTCTTCCTGCCCGCTCCGGAGCCGAGAGTCGTAATGGCTGGTTTTGATTCCACCTCACCAGCCTCCCCGAGGGTCGTAATGGCTGGTTTTGAAGCTGCCGTCCCTTCGGAAACGCCAGTGCTCGCTGCCGGCGCGCTCGCCTGCAAATGCCGGGCCACTGTCTCCCGGTTTATCCCCAACTCCCGGGCAATCCGACGACCGGACCAGCCCCGCGCAGCTAAGATTTTTATCGAATGTTGAAGGCTCACGATGAGGCGGTTCATTACGCCCTTCCTGCGATCCTCATCGCAGCGGACGCAACCCCTCAAAGTGGCTGGTTATGAATCGATCCTACGTGGCTGGTTTTGACCGTCCCATGACACCAAGCGCAGCACCTATACACTGGCGACCTTTTTCAAAAGAGCCTCGCTTATGCCCGACGCATTGGACCCGACGCCATCTACATTCTGTCCGCACAGCACGGCCTGCTAGAATTGGAGGAAGAAATTG
>JBKJSR010000208.1:0-7568 GCA_046594355.1 Bryobacter sp. | reverse complement strand
AAAGCGCGAGCCTTCGAGACCTTGCCCAAGGAAGAAAAAGAAAAATTGAAGGGAAAACCCCGCGAAGGATTCGCGAAGGGCTAAAGAAATGGAGCGGGAGACGAGATTCGAACTCGCGACATCAACCTTGGCAAGGTTGCACTCTACCAGCTGAGTTACTCCCGCACAGGAGTGGAACGCTTACCGAAGCAGCGCCCAAAACCTAGTATCGCCGACAGGCCTCCCTATTGTCAAATCGGACACGCAACGGGATATAAATTCCAGATTTCAAAACGATGAAGGCAACGAATCCAGGTTCCCGGAAAAACCCCTTAAACTATTGATAATAATAAGTTTATATTTTATTTATTTTTTACTTGCCCTCTTGGCTATCTGTGCTAGACTCTGTAAATCGTAGGCCAAAGCGAAGCTGCCGAAGTCTCCCTCCGGATCGCCGCTGAAGTCTGATAGATCTCCAACTCAATCTCAGTTGTCCCCGATTTTTCCACAACTGTGGAAAACTTGTGGGATTTTTGTGCTTTGATTTGCTCTTGTGGTCTTGCCATAGAAAAATGCAGAAAAAATGAACGCCTGGGAACTTGTAAAGCAAACGTTGGCAGCCTCTCTGAGTTCAGAGAGTTTTGAAAATTGGGTGGTGCGGACCACTCTAGCCCGGACAGACGGGGAGACGATCTTTGTATCCGTTCCAAACGAAGCCACCCGCGAGTGGATGGAGCGGGAATACTCGTTGCAGGTCAAGGAAGCAATCAGTTATTTGAGCTTGCCATTTCATAATGTAGTTTATAACCTCGAAGCCCCGGTGGACCGCAGCTCTCAGGCCCCTTCCTATTCCCGGCCGGCTACAGCAAATCACGCCTATTCCGACTCTCCTCAAAGTATCGAAGCACTGTTTTCGCAGCCCGTTGCTACACTGAACCCAAAATTTACCTTCGACAAATTCGTCGTCGGCTCCTGCAATCAGTTCGCCCACGCTGCGGCGCACGCAGTGGCGACAAGGCCTTCACGCAGCTACAATCCTCTCTTCATTTATGGCGGTGTCGGCATGGGTAAAACCCACCTGATGCACGCGATTGGGCGTAATCTCCTCTCGGAACACCCTGGCATGAAGATCGTTTACACGACTAGCGAAAAGTTCATGAACCAGATGATCCAGTGCATCCGCATGGAGAAAATGAGCTACTTTCACCAGTTCTACCGATCCGCCGACGTGCTTCTGATCGACGACATCCAGATTATCGGTGGCAAAGAACGAACCCAGGAAGAGTTTTTCCACACCTTCAACGAACTTTTCGACAACCAGAAGCAGATCGTGATTTCCTCGGATTCCCCGCCGAAAGAAGTTTCCGGCCTAGTCGAGCGCTTGCGCAGCCGCTTCGAATGGGGACTGATTGTCGACGTCCAACCACCAGATCTTGAGACCAAGATGGCCATTCTGGATCAAAAAGCCGAGAACGAAGGAATGAACTTGCCAGAAGACGTTCGTATCTTTCTGGCAACACGTACAAAATCCAACATAAGGGAGCTTGAAGGGGCATTGATCAAGCTGATGGCCTATTCTTCGGTCACTGGCACTCCCATTACGCTCGAGATGGCCAAACAGCTTCTCAAGCACATGACGCAAGCAAGCGAGAAGCGCATCTCGATCGAGTCAATCCTCAAAGCCGTCGCCGAGCGCTTTGACCTCTTGCCGGCGCAACTCAAGCTAAAGTCCAACGAGCGCAGGATTGCCTATCCAAGACAGATCGCAATGTACCTCGCGAAAGAATTGACGACGTCTTCGTTGCAGGAAATCGGCAGAACCCTTGGAAATAAGCATCATACGACTGTGCTCCACTCGATCCACAAAATCGACGACTTAAGACACAAAGACCAGGATTTGAACAAACTTCTCCACAGCCTAATCGACTCATTCCATTAGTGATAACGCGTTTTCCACAGTTTCGCTTCTTATTCGCTCCTAGTATGGAATAGGAAATCGGACCCTGGAAAGGATATCCCAAGAAAACCTAAACAGGGTTTTCGACTTCACAAGTGGCGGGAAGCATTTTTGTTTTGTATAATTTAGAGAGATATCCACATTTTGACAGCACCTACTATGACGGTTCTAAAAGAATAGATAGATATCTAGTCTTCTTGTAGTAGCTAAGAATGAATTGACCAGCAAGCTAAGGACTACCTAGGAATGGAATTCAGCGTAAAGCAATCTGACCTGGTCAGAGAGTTGAATCTCTCGCAGGGTGTAGTCGAAAAGAAGACCACAATCCCGATACTTTCAAACGTTCTCATTGAGACGGGCGACGGGATGATCCATCTGACGGCAACAGATCTTGAATTGGGTGTGCGCTGCTCGTGCCCCGCCAGAATCGTAAAGGCGGGTTCCGGCACGCTCCCAGCCCGGCGTCTGCTCGATTACATCCGTTTGCTTCCCGATGCGGAAGTCAACTTCAAAGTGATGGACAACCAGTGGGCCAACATAGTTTGCGGCCGCTCCCGTTCGCGCATTGCTGGAATGTCCCGCGAGAGCTATCCGGAATTGCCGCAGATGCCGCCTTCGCTGGGAGAGATCCCAGCCGCCGTTTTATCGGGGATGATCCAGAAGACCATCTTCGGTATTTCAAGCGAAGAGAGCCGCTTTACGCTCAACGGTGCCCAACTCCTGATGACCGACAGCACCCTCACAATGGTGGCGACCGACGGGCATCGTCTGGCACTCGTCGAAAACAAGGTTTCCAACCCCTCCGTTGAGGGCATCTACAAAACACTCGTTCCCAAAAAAGCGATGCAGGAATTGCTGAAGCTTGCCGCCGAGGCTGAAGCCGGTGCGATGTTTCAATTCAGCGGCGACGACAACCATTTGTTCTTTCAACTCGGGGAACGCTTGCTGCTCAGCCGTAAGCTAACCGGTAACTTTCCAGATTTTGATCGCGTACTGCCGAAAACGCAGACCCATCAGGTACATCTCGGTAAAGACGAGATCAAGTCCACGGTGCAGCGCGTGAGCCAGTTCTCGGAAGAACGCTCAAAGGCAATCCGCCTGCAGTTCGCCGATGGAGAATTAAAAATATTTTCTTCGATGTCGGAAACCGGCGAGAGCGAAGAAACAATCGCCATCGATTATTCCGGCCCGGCGACCGACATTGGCTTTAACGCGCAATACCTGCTGGACTTCCTCGGTGCCATCCCTGAAGGCGCCTTTAGCTTCCTGTTTAACGACGCGCAAAGCGCTGGAGAAATGAGACCCGCTGCTGCGGGCGAAGGCGATAAGAAAGGGGGAGAGGTAGGTTATACCTACCGCTACGTCGTGATGCCCATGCGCATCTGACAACCCACAACATGGCTGACCACCAGATTTACGATTCATCCAGTATCAAAGTCCTTGAAGGACTCGAGGCAGTTCGCAAGCGTCCTGCCATGTACATCGGTTCCACCGGCGAATTGGGACTTCACCACCTCGTTTATGAGGTAGTAGACAATTCTGTAGACGAAGCTTTGGCCGGTTATTGCACCGAGATCAATTGCATCATACACACAGACAATTCCATCTCGGTGGCCGATAACGGCCGCGGCGTTCCCGTCGATATCCATGCAACCGAAGGAGTGTCGGCGGCCGAAGTGGTGCTCACCAAATTGCACGCCGGCGGAAAGTTCGATTCCAACAGCTATAAGGTTTCTGGCGGCCTGCACGGCGTCGGGGTAAGCTGTGTCAACGCGCTGAGCGAATGGCTCCATATCGAGATCTGGCGAGGAGGCCAGACTTGGGAACAAGACTACGAACGTGGTTTCCCCAAGGCACCGCTCAAGGCAACCGGCAAATCAGGCAAGAGGACCGGCACCAAGATTACTTTCAAAGCCGACAATACGGTGATGGACGCGATTGAATTCAATTTCGATACCATTTCCACACGTCTGCGCGAGCGCGCCTTCCTCAACAAGGGCCTCAAAATTACGATCCTCGATGAACGCGAGGATCCGCAAAAATCGCACGAGTTTCTTTACGAAGGCGGCATCGCCGAATTCATCAAGCATCTCAATAAGGGCAAGCAGGTTTTACACGAGAAGCCGATCTACTTTGAAGGCGAACGCGATTTGCCGGGCGAGCAGGGCAAGCTCAACATGGAAATCGGCCTGCAGTACAACGATGGCTATTCCGAAACGCTTTTTTCCTTCGCCAATAACATCAACACCAAAGATGGCGGCAGCCACCTTACCGGTTTTCGCACGGCGCTCACGCGCACCATCAACTGGGCCGGCGACCAGGCTGGTCTCTTCAAAGACGTCAAAGAAAAGCTCAGCGGCGACGACGTTCGAGAAGGCCTGACGGCCGTCATCAGCGTCAAGCTGCCACAGCCGCAGTTTGAAGGCCAGACCAAGGGAAAACTGAACAGCGATATCGCCGGCCAAGTCACCCAGATCATCAACGAGAAATTGCAGGAATATTTCGATAAAAATCCTGCCGTGATGAAGAAAATCGTGGGCAAGGCGATCGATGCGGCACGGGCTCGCGAAGCCGCCCGCAAAGCTCGCGACCTCACCCGCCGCAAGGGCGCGCTCGACGGTGTTGGCCTGCCCGGCAAGCTAGCCGATTGTCAGGAAAAAGATCCCACCCGTTGTGAACTGTTTCTTGTCGAAGGTGAGTCGGCAGGCGGTACCGCCAAGGGCGGACGCGATCGGCGCTACCAGGCAATCCTGCCCCTGCGCGGCAAAATTCTTAATGTCGAAAAGGCCCGCTACGACAAGATGCTCGGCCACGAAGAAATTCGTTGCATGATCACAGCGCTCGGAACCGGCATCGGCAAAGACGATTTCGATATCGCCAAACTGCGCTACGGCAAAGTCATCATCATGACGGACGCCGACGTCGACGGTAGCCACATCCGCACGCTATTGCTGACCTTCTTCTTCCGCCATATGCAGGCACTGATCGACCGCGGCCACGTCTATATTGCCCAGCCCGCTCTCTACCGGATCAAAAAGGGCAAGAGCGAAAAGTACATCAAGAACGAAGCCGAGTTCACCAAGGAAATTCTTCGCCGCGCGAGTGACAATATTTCGATTGAGGCAGGCGGCAACAAAATTGCCGGTGCCGAGATGCGCAACTTCCTTGCGGCTCTCGATGAATTGCAACAGGTCACCAAAAAAACCGAGCGTCGCATTCGCGACGCTCGAGTTGTGGAAACTCTGCTTTCGCAAACCCTCGATCTCGATACGAAAGAACAGTTCGCCAACGACGAAAATCTCCTCAAGCTCCAGGCTCTTCTCGCCGAACAAAAGATCGATTCGACAATTGAGAAAGACGAAGAGCACGCTACTTTCTTTCTCTGGTTTCTCGATTCCACTAAAGCCCAACGCAACATCGGAATTGAGATCGCAGCCTCAGCCGAATACCGCCGCATGCGGGCCATCGTTAAACAATTCGCCCTACAGAATCTTCCACCTTTCTTTTTGGTCAAAGACAATGGCGGCCGCGAGCAGGTTGACGACTGGCGAACTTTGCTCAGCCGGGCAAAAGAAGAAGGCATGCGCGACGTAAACGTCTCCCGCTACAAGGGTCTGGGCGAGATGAACGCAGAGCAGTTGTGGGAAACGACCATGAATATGGAAGCCCGTACTTTGCTCCGCGTCGACCTCAGAGATCTTGTCGAAACAGACGAAATTTTCTCTACTCTGATGGGCGACGATGTCGAAAATCGCCGCAAGTTCATTGAAGACAACGCACTCGACGTGCGCAACCTCGACGTCTAGAGCCGGATTACAATTTTTCCAAAATGCCCTGCGCTTTCCATAAAGCGCAGGGCTTCTTGTATCTGCGCTCCCTCGTATACGGAATCAATCACGGGTCGAATCTGATTCTGCGTGAGAGCCCGGTTCATACTCTCAAACATGGAATGCGAACCGACATAAATGCCCTGAATTCGTAAGTGCTTGTGCAGGATCGGTGCAATGTTTAAGCTAGCGCTCACCCCACTCAGTATCCCGATCACACTCACTTTTCCACCGCCACGCACTGCGATGAGCGATTGCTCCAGCGTCTCTGCACCTCCCACTTCCACAACATGATCCACGCCGCCCGCCTTCGCGATCGCCTTCCCCCACTCGGGCGTTTCCTTATAATTCAAGACCCAATCGGCACCCAGGCTTCTGAGTTTTTCCATCTTCTCAAGGTGGCTCGAAGTCGCAATCACACGGGCCCCGGCGGCCTTGGCAAACTGCAGAGCAAACACGCTCACCCCGCCCGAACCCTGCACGAGAACAGTATCGCCGGCCCGGATGGCGCCATTCTCGAACAACGCATTCCAGGCCGTGACTCCGGCACAAGGCAGCGTTGCCGCTTCTTCAAAACTCAGGTGAGACGGCACGGCAATCAGCCCCGTTTCTCCAAACACAATCTGCTCCGCGAGAACCCCATCAATCGCCCCGCCCAGCGCGGACTTCCCATATTCGTCGCGATAGGGACCACTCAGCCACGACTGCATAAAGCTCCCCGACACGCGGTCGCCAAGGGCAAATCTCGTAACCCCCGTACCCAAGCCAATCACTTCTCCTGCACCGTCGCTCAAGGGAACGCGTGGCAGAGGCATCTTTGGGTTGTACCTGCCCATCGCCACAAGGTAGTCGCGATAGTTCAGCGAGGCGGCGCGCATGCGCACCAGCACTTGTCCGGGCCCGGGTTGCGGGTCCGCAACCTCTCGCCAAACGATATTCTCAATCCCAAACGAACCTTCAATCGTGGCTTGTCGCATACTGGTAAGATTCAAAACTCCATGAAAAAGTTGATGCTATTTTCGCTGCTCGCGAATTCGATCTATGGCCAGTATTGTCGCACCGCCACGCCCGACTGCACAGAGAAAATTCCGCTTGGGGATGACAAAAAATTCGCCCTCATCTACCGCAGTTATCCCCTCGAACAGCGCAACGAAAAAGTGCAGCGAGCCATGATCATCATCCACGGCGCGGGGCGCAACGCGAACGATTATTTCTCAACGGGCATGGCGGCAGCCTTTCTTGCCGGAGCCCTCGAAGACACCATTGTAATTTCGCCGCGCTACGCCGGAAACACTGGCCGGACCTGCAAAGATCCACTCGCCGAAGGAGAAATCGCCTGGGATTGCGGCGATTGGAAAAATGGTTTTGAATCGCTAAACGCCAAGGGTATCTACTCCTACGACCTGCTCGACGAATTGCTGAAAAAGCTCGCGGACGAAAAAATATTTTCGAACCTCAAGGGTATCGTCGTGAGCGGCCATTCTGCCGGCGGGCAGATTGCTCAACGTTATGCTGCCGCAAACAAAGTTCACGATACGCTGCGCGTCCCGGTCCGCTATGTTGTCGCCAATCCATCGAGTTATGTGTATCTCGACGAAAACCGCTTACCGCGCGATTTTCATTGCGACACCAAGGGTAAATGCGAGGAAGAATTCCGCGCATACGGCGACCGGCTCAATTGCACCACTTACAACAACTGGATGCACGGCTTGGACAATCTGAAGGGCTACGCCGCCGCAAACAAAGTGCACGATACGCTGCGTGTCCCCGTCCGCTATGTTGTCGCCAATCCATCGAGTTATGTG
>JBKJSR010000034.1:0-4274 GCA_046594355.1 Bryobacter sp. | reverse complement strand
CGCTTCCACCTCGATCGACTTCGCGGAACAAGCCCGCCTCGCCCCATCCCGCAAATTCGCATCGCTCAACTGCGCGATTGCCAACTGCAATCGTCCCGCCTCGACCTCAATCTCACGTGCCCGATAATCCCGCTCCGGCAGGATCGGCCGCGCACTATAAGTCACCGCCGCAAAGCTCGCCCGAGCCGCACCCGCTTCTTCGCGTAGCGCTGCTTCCTCCTTCTCAAAGCCATTCCGCAACGCCGTCGCCTGATCCGTCCCCTTCATCAGATTCGAAAGAAACACCCTCACTCGCCCTCGATACAAATCGTTCGTAATCAGATATTCCAGCAACACCCAATCCGCCGTCTGCTGTGCCACGGGAGGCAGAGCTCCCATCGTAACCCGCACCCTCTCGGCATCAAGCGTACTCAACACCGTCAGCAACGCATCCTCAAGCGACGGTTCCAGCGGCCCCGCATTCGTACTCAGCAACAGGCTCAATACCTGCCGCTTCTGTTGCCGCGTCATCGCCGCGTCCCCCAGCAGCATGCTGTACACGCTCGTCGTCAGCGTAAGATTCCCGCCCCGCTGCCCGCTGGCCACCACAACCCTGACCGGCCACAAAGGTTTTGGCTCAGTGATCCCCAACAAATCCCCCAACTGCCCGCGCATCTGTTCGAGAGTCCCCAGCAATACCTTCGCTGCTTTCACATCGCCGCTGGTGAAAACTTCAAATGGTCCCGCGTTGATCTTCTGCCAGTTCTCGGCCCGAAGATGCAACGCCAACAGCAATATGCAGAATACTCTCACCTAACTCAATCTTACGAAATGCTTTAGAGTGAGGGAATGCTTAGAAGATTTTTACTCCTGTGTATCCCCGCCGCCATGCTCCTTGCAGCCGACAAACCCGACTACTCCGGCCACTGGGTCGTCGACCTCGCCAAAAGCGATTTCGGCATGATGCCCCCGCCTTCCAAAATGGAGCGGGACATTGAACACAAAGACCCCGACATGAGCATCAAATCTCTCCAGGTCGGCGAGCGTGGCGAGATAAAGACCGAGAGTAAATATACCACCGACGGCAAAGAAGCCACCATCAAGATGCGCAACCGCGAGGCCAAGGTCAAGGCCATCTGGGACGGTGCCAAGCTCAAGGTCAATTCCAAGATCGAATTCAACGGCAGTGAAATCACCCAGGACGAAACTTGGATTATTTCCGAAGACGGCAAGACCCTTACCATCGAAAACGCCATCAAAGCTCCGCAAGGGGAATTCACCACCAAGTCAGTATTTACGAAAGGCAGCTAACAGTTCGGCATCCGTTTCATCAAGGGGGCGCCGGTAAACTCCCGGCGTCTCCTTCTCGATACGGTTCTCGTTCCAGTCGTGCGCATCTACCCAAAAGAACCGCTTGTCGGTGAAGTCCTGAAAATCTCCGGCAAGCGCAATTCCCGGCACTATCGCCTCATGCAAATTCCGGTGCAACGGAGCATTCATCGCTAGCGCCATGGAATGAGGCGTCCTCTCAATCCACACCTTCGCAATGCGCGGCTCGGCATGCGATGCATACAGCGCCGAAATTCCTCCCCAAGCCCAGCCATGTACATAAACTTTGTTGTACTTTCCCAATTCCTCCCGCACTTCAATCAATAAATCGTTGGCCCGCATACTAGGCAAGTTCAACCCCACCAGTCACGCCCGCGTATGGTCGATCCACGCCCCGCTATAACGGCTCGGCCCGGGTGAAATCCCCGGCAACTTCACCAGCTTGATCCTGCACCCCAGCTTCGCCAGGCTCTCCGCGCGCCTCTCTGCGGGCACCCCGTCATTCACCACCACAAACAGCTCGTCGCTCGTCTCCGGGCCCAGCCACTTCACCTCCGAAAGGCCCGTCGCCGGCCCACCCAGCGCAATCATGCTCCGCGCATCTCCTTGCTTCCGGCGCAGCTTCCAGCTCTCCGCAATCACTTCGCTCAAGCCCCGGCCAGGCGCGACACAACCCGCATAAACGCACAACCCATCGGCATGCAGCATCGGCAAATCCAGCTCGGCGGCTTCCCCCTTGCCGTCCTTCAGCCAACGAATCATCCAATCGTAAATAGCTTCCCGCACCACCAGCGGGGTCCCATGTCCGCCTGGTCCCACAACCCACTTCACCCGCTCTTCTTTTCCAAACACGCGATAGAAATCCTTCGCCTGCTCGACAACAATCTTCGCTGCCGCAGGCGTAAAGAAATCCTGCTCTGTCGAAGAAACCAGCCACGGCTTTGGCGCAAACTGATACACCCAATCCGCCTGATCCAGCCCCTCCGAGACAAAACCCGGAAAACTCTGTTCGCTATCCCCCGTCGGCCCCGCCACCACCATCTCAAACGAATTCATGACACAAGCCGGTGCCGCCACCTTCACCCGTTCGTCGAGTGCCGCCACATACATCGTCTGCGTCCCACCGCCGGAACAACCCGACGCCCCAATCCGCGTCCCATCTACCTCCACGCGGCTCTGCAAATAATCAATCCCCCGCATCGCATCGTGAATAAAATACTTCGCCACACTCTCACCGGCGAGCAACGCCTGCGCGCCCGCCACGAAGTGCTGCTCGGTCGTACCGCCAATCAGGCTCCGCCCATAACGAGCGTCAAACGCCTGCGCCCTCTCGCCCTGTCCCGTCGGATCATAAGCCAGCACCACAAAACCCTTCGCCGCCAGGTTCGCGCAAATCCTCTGCCCCGCCGCTTTCCCTTCCTCCCAGTGCCCCAGCGAAAACAGCACCGCCGGATGCCTGCCCACAGTCTTCGGCCTGTACAAGTTCGCGGTCACAATGTAATTCGGCAAAGACTCGAAGTGAACATTCTCGATCCAGTAGCTCCCGCGATCCAGCGTCTTCACTGTCACGGCCTTGAGTGGCCCGCGAAACTGAGGCAATCCTCCAATCTGCCTTAACACCTTCGCCCGCGACTCAGCCATCCGCTTGCGCGCCTGCGCTTCTGTAGTAATCCCCGCCACCACCGGCTTTCGTTCAGCCAATTGCCGCTGTGCCAACTGGTTCAAATAGTCCGTGTACCGGTCTTGTCCGCTAACAAACAGCGTGACTGCGAAAAAAACAAACCCAAGCTTCATGGCAGCAGCTTATCAATGATCTCCGGAATCTCAAATATCGCGCGGTTATTCAGCTTTCGCGCATTCGCCTGAAAGCGCTCCAGCGTCCCCGGTGCCAGCATCTGCTCGACACCTTTTACAATTCCGCCAAAGCTCTTCAACACCAGCCCCAGATCGTTCTCTGTCACCCAGTCCGCGTTGTATCTCTCCTGCGGCAGTGTCAACGCATTCCGCGTCACAATCACCGGCAACCCCAAATGAATCGCTTCTGAAATCGACCCCGGCCCCGGCTTCCCGATAAAGAAATCCGACAGCTTCATGTAGTAGGGAATCTCGGATGTAAACCCCTCGACAAAGTGCGGCAGCTTCAACTTCATCGCCGCAATCTTCTCCTTCAGTTTCGCGTTCTTCCCGCAGATAAAGATCAGTTGCAGCTTCAAGCCGCTCTCTTCAATCTGCTTCGCGATTCGCGTCATCACCGCCGAACCATAACCGCCAAACAGCAGCATCGCTGTCGGCAAATTCGGGTCCAGCCCCAGCTTCTTCCGCTCCGCCGCCACATCCACTTCCACCGTTTGATAAAAGCGCGGGTTGAGCACCATCCCGCTCACCCGAAACACCATTTCCCGCGCATGCCCCTGCTCAAGCGCCTGCCGCTCCGCCTTCGCCGTCCCGCAAACAAAGTACTGCCTCTGCCCCCGCTCAATCCAGAAATTCGGCGGATAATCCGCCAGGTCCGTCAGTATCGTTACCAGCTTCGTCCTGGGACTCACCGCCCCCAGCGCCTGATAGATCGCCCGGTTGAAATTAGGAATCAGCGACACCGCCACATCCGGCGCATCCTTGCCCCAGTACGCTTTCAACATCTTCACCTGAAGCGGATGATACATCCGGATCAATAAATGCATCGCCACCAGCAACTGCGGCGAACCCAGTGTCCAACCCTTCCGCAACACCAGATTGTAAACATCTTCCATCCGGATCCCCGTGATCTGGCGAAAAATATCCAGCGAATCCAGTTCGTGCTGCAAATTCATCAGCCGCACTTCCCACCCCGGAAACCTCTCCGCGCAGGCTTGCTTCAGAGCGGTTGCCGCAGCGCGGTGTCCGCCTCCGGCATCAAAGTAAATAAAATCCAGTTTCGGCATCTTGCAACCTCATCGTAAGCGCCAACTTGCCAAACTACAACTTTT
>JBKJSR010000011.1:0-3170 GCA_046594355.1 Bryobacter sp. | reverse complement strand
CACGGCGCTCGGGTTGCGTCCCCGCAGAGCCCTATCCTCCGTGTGACTTGGGCACTCTATCACGTTTGGAAAAAGCTTCCGAAAATAGTTTACACAAAACTCTTGACACTACCCCGTCATCTGAAGCCAACAAACCGTTCCTGGCGAGTCGATGAAACCTACGTGCGTGTTCAAGGCCGATGGTGTTATCTGTATCGGGCCATCGGCTCTGAGAGCGCGACTATCGAGTTCTTCCTATCGCCCTTTCGTGATCTTGATGCGGCTAAAAGCCTGTTCCGCCGGGCGTTGCGCAACGGCGCCCACCCTCAGCCGCGGGTCATCAACACCGACTCGGCACCGACCTATACATCCGATATACCTGCACTCCAACGATCGGCGTTATCGCCAAACGGTGCCTTCACCGGCCCGTCCGATACTTGAACAACATTATTAAACAGGACCACCGAGCAATCAAGAAACGAGTGAATGCCAAGCAAGGATTCCGTGCATTCGGCGCGGAGCGGCAGACGATTGCTGGCTATGAAGCGACACACATGATGCGAAAGGGACAGATCCGATGGCCGCCCGCTCACGACGTCAAGCGGCAGATCCAGTTCGTCGACAGGCTGTTCGGTTTATCGACATAGATCAACAATTCTCCGGAGTTAACGAGTTCCTCAGCGCCCCATTATTCTTTGCAACACAACCGTTAGATCTAACGATCAGGTTGCAGACAGAGTTTTGGCCGGCGCTTCACTGCGGCGGCCTTTTTTGTCAACTCGCTGGAAGAATGGGCTTGAACAGCAGTAAGTCGAGGCTGAAGGTGACTCGAGTCGCCTGGGCCGGTTGGGATTGGAGTGGGCGGTAGATCGAGAGCAGGACGTCTTCGACTGCGGCCACATCGAGATCGGCAGTGGTGGTCGAGCGGGTTTGCGATTCGAGTGTGAAATGCGAGGCGAAGGTCTCGACTGTGCGCTCTACCCTTTCGCGACCCGTGCCGCGTAGCTCGATCAGATCGTCAGGGGCCGGGATCGCGATGAGCAGGCGGCCATCGCCGCGCAGCACCCGATGGAATTCAGACACATTCATTCGGGCGGTGATCGACATTACGATTGAAAAGGAGTGGGTTGCGTAGGGGACGGTGCGGTCTGCATTGGCCACAATCCATTCGCAGGCCGGGTAGCGGCGGGCGGCGGCATCGACGGCGGGCAGTGAGATATCGATTCCGTGGGCGTCGAAGCCTGTTTCCGCCGCGAGAGTGCCAAGATGGAAACCGTCGCCACAGCCAGGGTCGAGCACTACGTCACTTGCGCCTGGATTGAGGAATTCGGCGATGCCGCGAAGGTTTGGCGTTGTTACGCCGCGATCATGCAAGCGCCTTCTGGCGGCGACGGCGGCGGCGGAATCGCCCGGGTTGCTCGAGCGGCGGTCTTGGGGCTGGAGCAGGTTGGAATAACCACTGCGGGCGATATCAAAGGAGTGGCCGCTGGCACAAAACATGCGCTTCTGGTCGCGATAGAGGGCCAACTGGCAGTCGCGGACGGGGCAGAGGAGCATTAAATTGAGTTTAGCGGGTAGGGGAAGCGGGGTCTGAGATGCTAGCTTGGAATCTCGGATGATTTCTTTTTCCAATATTCAAAAGCAGTACGGCAGACAGCTCATTTTTGTCGACGCATCGTTTCAGTTGAACCCCGGCGACAAGGTGGGGCTGGTAGGCCCGAACGGGGCCGGCAAGACCACGCTCTTCCGCATGATCGTGGGCGAGGAGGTGCCGGAGGAGGGCGACGTGTCCGTCCCGAAGAAACTGACGATCGGATACTTCCGGCAGGATGTGGACGAGATGGCGGGGCGGCCTGTGCTGGATGAGGCGATCGCGGGGAGCGGGCGCGTGGGGGATTTGCACCACGAGCTGGTCGATCTGCAGCATGCCATGGAGGACCCGAAGAAGGCCGATCAGATGGATAAGATTCTGGATCGCTTTGGAGAGGTGCAGGAAGAGTATGAGCACCTGGGCGGCTATACGCTCGAGGCGCAGGCACGGGAAGTGCTGGCGGGATTGGGCTTTGCCGAGGATCAGGTGGACGGGGATGTGGGGGCACTGTCGGGCGGCTGGAAGATGCGCGTGGCACTGGCGCGGGTGTTGCTGGGGCGACCGGATGTGCTGCTGATGGACGAACCGACGAACCATCTCGATATCGAGAGTATCGTGTGGCTGGAACAGTTTTTGAAATCGTATCAGGGATCGCTGCTGATGACATCGCACGACCGTGAATTCATGAACCGGATTGTGACGAAGATCGCCGAGATCGACGATGGGGAGATCATCACTTACTCGGGCGATTATGATTTCTACGAACGGGAGCGGGCGATACGGGAGACGAATCTGCAGGCGGCTTTTTCGCGGCAGCAATCGATGCTGGCGAAGGAGCAGCGTTTCATCGATCGCTTTAAGACTCATGCGGCGAAGGCGGCGCAGGTGCAGAGCAGGATCAAGGCGCTCGACAAGATAGAGAAGATCGAATTGCCGAAGAAGCGGCAAGTGGTGAAGTTTGACTTCCGCGTGCCCCCACGGAGCGGCGACCTGGTGGCGGTTGTCGAGGATTTGCATAAGGCTTATGGACAGCGGGTGATCTACAAGGGCTTTAATATGACGATCCGGCGCGGGGAACGCTGGGCGGTGATGGGGCGCAATGGCGCGGGCAAGAGTACGCTGCTCAAAATGATTGCGGGAGCGAGCGAGCCGGACCAGGGAAATGTGAAGCTGGGAGCGAGCCTGAACATGGGTTACTTTGCGCAGCAGGCGCTCGACATCATGAACCCGGAATTGACGATTCTCGAGCAGTTGCAAAACGACTTTCCGAAGGATACGGTGGGTTCGCTGAGGAGTCTGGCGGGGGCGTTTCAGTTTATTGGTGAAGATGTGGATAAGAAGATACGGGCGTTGTCGGGTGGGGAGAAGTCGCGGCTGGCAATGGCGAGGATGCTGTTTCATCCGCCGAATTTTCTGGTGCTGGACGAGCCGACTAACCACCTCGACTTACAGACCAAGGAGATGCTGGTGGAGGCGCTGAAGGATTTTGAAGGGACGATGATTTTTGTTTCGCACGACCGTATGTTTCTGCGGGGGCTGGGGACGCGGGTGCTGGAGCTGGGAGGGGAGAGCGGAACGGAAAAGGATCCGCGGGTTTACC
>JBKJSR010000685.1:0-15276 GCA_046594355.1 Bryobacter sp. | reverse complement strand
CCCGGTGGTTTGCCCACCACTCCGCCGTGAGTTCCTGGTGAGCGGCGACCACAAGATCCCGGCTGGGGCGCGCCGTCAAGTAGCTCGCGACACTTGTTTCGATGTAGACCTTTCGTTTCATTCGCTTCCCTGATCCAGGATATCGTCAGGCTCCACCTTATCGTTGACGATCACGCGCAAGCGGGCATTGCTGGTCATCTCTTTGCCCGCAACGCCGGGCAGGAGGACGCGAACCGGGAGGAAGGTTGACACATTAAGAGGCCGACAGCCGACAGGGGTGAATGCCCCGGAAAGAGTGAAGCCTTTATTTTTCGCTTCCGCGCTGCCTGGCACCGAATGGACCCAACCCAGCGGCGGCCAGCCAAACCGGCTGCACAAAATCGCGTCTCATCACTTCATCCGGCGCGGCTAAACGTAATCGTCCGGGGCGGCATGCCCCAAGTCTTCGGCAAGGTTGCCGAACTTGGTGAATTTGTGAATGAAGGCCAGATCGATTTTTCCGATCGGGCCATTACGCTGCTTTGAGATGATCAACTCCGCCCGGCCTTTCAAATCTTCACGATCGGGTTTATAAACTTCCTCGCGAAACAGAAAGCAGACCATATCCGCGTCCTGCTCGATGGAACCCGATTCGCGCAAGTCGCTCAGTTGGGGGCGATGATCGCCGGGCCGGGTTTCCGGACCACGACTTAACTGGCTCAATGCCATGATCGGCACGCGCAATTCCTTGCTCAACAACTTCATGCCGCGCGAAATCGAGCTCACTTCCTGCGTACGGTTCTCCTGACCGCCACGCGACTGCATCAATTGCAGGTAGTCGATGATTACCAGCCCCAAGCCTCTTTCCGCCTGCACGCGGCGCAACTTGGCATGGATATCCATCATGTTGATGCCCGGCGAATCGTCCAGGTAAAGCGGCGCATCCATCAGGTCGGTAGCCGCCACGGCCAATTGCCGCCGGTCGTCGTCATTGAGAAATCCAGTTCGAAATTTGTGTTGGTCCACTCGCGCTGCGGCGCAAATCATGCGGGTCAGCAAACTCTCCTTAGACATTTCGAGCGAGAATACCGCCACCGGCTTCTGAACACGCGGCCCGCTGACATACTGCGCAATGTTCAAGGCAAACGCAGTCTTGCCCATGGCGGGGCGAGCTGCGATGATGATCAGCTCGCCCTCGCGAAAGCCGCCGGTCATTTCATCAAACTTGGTGAAGCCCGTCGAAACACCCTTGATGCGACTGGAGGGATCGAGAAATTGATCGAGGCCAATTTCGTCGATGATTTCCTGCGGCCTGGCTAGCGTATTCTTCGCTCTCGAAGCGCCAATATTGAGAAACGACTCTTCCGCCTCGGCGAGGATATGATCGGCCTCATCCACACCAAGGAAAGCCTTGTCCATCACGCTCTGCGCGGTGAAAATCACTTTGCGGAGCGTTGCCTTTTCCTTAACGATCTTGACGTAGCCAAAGACATTGAGCGATTGGGGAATCCCCTCGTCGAGACTCATCAGATAACTGAGCCCGCCTGCGCTTTCGAGTTCCGAGTGGCGCATCAATTCATTGGCAAGCGAGACACGGTCGATACGCTCCCCTCGTTCGGCAATAGAACTCATCCGGTTGAAGATGCGGCGATGCGATTCGAGGCTAAATTCTTCCGCCGTCAGTTCGCCGCCAACGAGCGGGAATGCCTCTGGATCCACCAGAACGGCCCCGAGGGTGAGCCGTTCAGCTTCTAGATTCGCGGGAAGGCCTTTTTGGAAGGCGATGTCATGAACATTCATCGCTTACAGCAATAGTATTGCGCTTCCTGCCTGTGAAGAAATTGTGAAAAAGCTGTGATTATTGTGTGCCTATTTCAGGCTGATGTTGTTGCTCTCCAGCGTGACCCCAAGCGCCTGCTGCAATTGAGCGATCGCTTTGTTGAAGTCGAGCCGGGCAACCAGATTGCGCCGCTGAGAATCTGCGTACTCGTTTTGCCGCGTGAGCGCGAGAAAATTTGTACTTTCGCCCGTTTCAAACAGTCGCTGTTCACTGTCCAGCTTCTCTTTGGCTGCCTTCACACTGGCCTCGGCCGCAACAATCCGTTGCTCGGCCGTGCGCAAGGCCTGAAGCGAATTCCGAACCTCAGCTTCAATAGCCTGCTCGGCTCGCGCGCGCTGCAGTGCAAGAGCTCGATCCAGCAGGTTGACTTGCGCGAGCGATTCCCGCGCAGTTCGATTCCGCACCGTCCAATCGAATTGCATGCCAGCCTGCCAGCTTGAATAATTCTGCCCAAACAGATTGCTCAGCGTGGTGCCATATCCGCCAATGAAGCTCGGCGGCACCAGTGCTCCGGCGCTGCCACCGAAGAATGGATTGATTGCAGAATTACGAGCGCCGGCAAGCCCGGCCATCGTATAGCCGGCTGTAAGGTTTGCTCCGGGAAGAAGTTGATTCTTCGCGAATTCCTTTTGATATTCGTTCGCCTCGAGTCGTAGCCGCAGGTTCTTCAACTCGGGCCGTCGCTCCACCGCTCCCTTGATCATGCCCTTCAAGTCGTCCAGCACGGGTGGTGACGAATTTCGCGTCTCGACCGGAATCACTTCGTCATCCCAAATGGTCTGATCCCTGCCACCGGCCAGCAGGCTTTTGAGGTTGTTCTCCACTTCGGTCACCAAACCAATGCTTGAGTAGAAGGTATCCTGACGGCGCTCCAGTTCCGCCAACGCGCCCGACAACTCAACCGGGGCCAGCGTCCCCGCTTCGATCTGTCGCTTAGAACGCTCAAACTGATCCTTCGCCAAGTCGACACTCTGTTGCTTCACGTCGATATCCTGGCGTGCCGCAACCAGGTTCCAATACGCTTGCGTCACCAGGGTCACCACCTGGACGACACGCAATTCATAGTCCGCCTCGCTGATATCGATCTGCTTGCGCCGTAACCGAATCTGGTTACGGTCGTTGTCGAGCTTGCGCCCGCGCAACAAAGGCTGAGTCAGGTTCAGCACCAGCGCGGATTGCGTAAACGGATTCAGGCCGCTGAACGGATTGCTTGTGCTCAGACGCCCATTGATAAACGCTGCATCGAGCCGCGTCCCCTGCCACGGTGTCTTTTGTGAATAGGAAAAATCATTACTGAAATTCCGGTCCACCAGCCTCCCGTCGGCCGCCTGAAGCGGACTCGAAGTCGGCGTCACCTTGAAGCTGATGTTCGGCCGATAGCCCAACGCCGGATCCCACACGCCGAAGGTTTGCCTGTACTGGCTTTGCGAGAGCACCGTGTTCGTCTTCTCGATCTGGATATCGAGATTGTTCTCGAGCGCCAGCTCAATCGCGTCCTTCAGCATCATCCGCTTTTGGGTTGTGCCCACACCCACCCGGGCCGGGCCATCGGCTGAAAAACCAACCATCGCAAACAGAAGCAATCCCAGCAACCCGGCGAAGGCTTCCTTCAGGCTCCGGCGCCTGAAGAGGCCGCCTATCCGCGTAAACACATGCCCGTTCGACATATCGTCAAAGAGCGAATACACCACCGGCGTCACCAGCAGGCTCAACAGCAAACACATGGTCTGGCCGCCAATCACTACAATCGCCACGGTACGCCGCGAACCAGATCCCGCGCCTCCGCCAAAGGCCAGTGGGATCATACCCGCCACTAGCGCCGCCGTCGTCATCAAAATTGGCCGCAGCCGGTCCTCGCAGCCCTTCAGAATCGCCGGCATTCGATCCAGACCCTCCCTGCGCAAGCGCTTGATGTGATCGATCTGCAGAATGGAATTCTTCTTCACGATGCCGAACAGCACCAGAATGCCGACCGAGGTGTAAATGATGTTGTAGTTTTCATTCGCGATCTTGAGGCTCAACAACGCAAACGGCACGCTCAGCGGCAGACTCAGCAGAATCGTGACCGGATCGAGAAAGCTTTCAAACTGCGCCGCCAGAATCATATACATGAACGCGAAGCAGAGAATAAAAGCGGATACAAAGCTCACCGCCGCTTTGCCAAACTCCTTTGAGCGTCCAACTGTACCGGTCGCATATTGCGGCGGCAGATTCATTTCCCGAACAATCTTCTGTGTCTCCTCAATCGCCTCCGACAGAGATCCTCCCTTGGCGATATTCGCCTGGATCAGAATTTGCCGCTGACGGTTGTAGCGGTCTATGGCCGATGGGCCAGTGGCATCCCGCAGGCTCGCTACGCTCGAAACCGGCACATTGCCAAGCGTTGTCGAAGGCACAAACAATCGATTCAATGCCTGCGGAGAAGTCCGGAACTCTTTGTCTACACGAAGCTGCACGTCATAACGGTCGTCGCCTTCGCGATAGGTGGTTGCCTGGTCGTCGCCGGCGACAAGAGTCCGCAAGGCCGAGGCAATGCTGTTGACGCTCACATTCAAATCCGCGGCCTTGTCGCGATTGATTTCCACGCGCAACTCCGGCTTGCCCGGCTCGTAGGACATATCGATATCGGCAACACCCGGCACCGATTCAAGACGCTTCATGATCGTCCGCGAATACTTTTCCAATTGATTGAGATCCGGCCCCTGAACATAAAACTGAAAGTCGCGATCGCTCGCGCCTCCCGATATCAATGCCGGCAACTGCACTCCCACGATCAAATCCTTCGACAGCTTCTTGAACAACTCGCGCGATTGCTCCATCAACTGCTGCTGGGTAAACTTGCGTTCTTCCGGCTGCACCAACTGCACGATGATGCTGCCGCGATCCACACGCTTTTGCACATCGGCGCCAACGGTCGTGAGCAGATACTTTAGACCGGGCAGCTTCTTCAATTCCCCCTCCACCACGTCCATGGATTGCGTCGTGCCCTCGAGCGACGAACCGGGGGGCGTCCGCACGGTCACTTCAAAGTAGCTCTGGTCGTCCACCGGCAAGAAGTCTTTACCCATGCTGTTAAATAGGGGCCCGGTCGTATAAACCACTACGAGAGAAATCACCACGATCACCCAGCGGTGACGCATGCTCCATTCGAGCATCCACATGTAAGGCCGCGAAACCACTTTGAACAACAGTCCATCCTTGGTGCCTCCATGATTCTTCTTGGGTGCCAATTTCAGAAACTTGGCCGAAAGGGCCGGCGTGAGAGTAAAGCTGACGAGCAAGCTCACCATGATGGCGAATGCCGCCGTAAAGCCGAAGCTCGACATGAAGCGCCCCACAATGCCGCTCATCAGCGCCACGGGCATAAACACCACCGCAAGGCTCAATGTAGTGGCAAGCACGGCGAGGCCAATCTCGCGTGTCCCTTCGATGGCTGCCTGAACGGGGTCCATACCCTTCTCTTCCTGAAAGCGGAAAATATTCTCGAGCACGACAATTGCGTCGTCGATCACGATGCCTACCATCAGCACCAGCGCGAGCATCGAGATCTGGTTCAGCGTAAAGCCCATCAGGTTCATGAGCGTGTAGGTGGAAATGATCGAGGTTGGAATCGCCAGTGCGGCAATCAAAGTAGCGCGCCAACTGCGGATGAACAGCAACACGATGATGGAGGCAAAAATGCCGCCCTCGATCAAGTGCGCCTGCACCGCCTCAAACGCGCCGCGAATAAAGAAGCTCTGGTCGCGCGAGTAATCTACCTTCATGTCGGCCGGCAGCAATCCCGCCTTCTGCAGCGTCTCGATACGATCCTTCAAAACCGCGATGACATCCAGCGTATTGGTACCCGCCTGCTTGCGAACTTCGAGTACCACCGCCGCCACGCCATTGATCCGCGCCATGGATCGGGGCTCCTGCACGCCATCGGCGACATGTCCCACGTCGCGAATACGGATGGGTGCCGCATTCTGGCTGCCGATAATGATGTCGGCGAAATCTTCAGGCCGCAGGATACGGCCCAGAGTCCGCAAACTCACTTCGCGCGCTCCCTGATCGAGACGTCCCCCGGGAATCTCCACATTCTGCGCCGCCAGCGCGAGCCGAATCTGGTCGATGTTCAAGCCATAGCTGTACAACTTTTCGCCGTCGAGCACGACCTGAATCTGGCGCGTACGGTCACCGACAAAACGCACTTCGCCCACACCATTCAAACTCTCGATATTTTTCTTGATCAGATCGTCAACCAGCTTGGTTGTCTCGCGGATCTCGCGAGGAGAGCTGACAACGATACTGATCACGGGCGATGCGTCGGTCGCTACCTTCTGGATCACCGGCTGCTTGGCATCCTTCGGCAACTGGTTCAAGACCTGATTGACCTTGTCGCGCACTTCCTGCGCAGCCGAATCGCCATCTTTCTCGAGGCTGAACTGGATCGCGACAATCGAGTTGCCCTCGTTCGAAGTCGAACGCAGCTCATCGATGCCGGAGATCGTGTTCACGGCCTCTTCGATGCGTTTCGTTACCTGGCTCTCCACCTCTTCGGGTGCGGCGCCAGGCAACACGGTCGTGATCGTTACAAAGGGGAATTCCACCTTCGGAAAAAAATCCACTCCAAGCCGACGGTAAGAATCGATGCCGAGAACCACCAATGCCATGATGAGCATGGTGGCGAACACAGGGCGTTTGATACAGATTTCCGCTAGTTTTTGCATGGGGTACTCCTAGAGCGTCTTCACCGCTGCACCATGGATGAGGTTCAGCAAGTTACTCACCGCTATCGATTCGCCGGGCTGAATGGCTCCCGCCGGTGCCTCCACCCATCCATCCACTTCCGCTCCGGGAACAATGCGCACTTCCACTGCCTTGCCGTTGCGAATCACGAACACCTTGCTCAAACCGGCCACCGAATAAATCGAATTCTTTGGCACCATGACGATGGCATCGGCGCGGCGTGTCACCAGCTTCACCTGCACAAAGGTTCCCGGCCGCAGGCGGCTGTCGCCGGCCGGAATTTTCGATTCCGCCAGCAGCGTACGGTTCTTCGCGTCAAAGGATGGATTCAACTTTTGGATCACAGCTTTAAACTCCTTGCCGGGAGCGGCATCGGTTGTAAAACTCACGACGCTTCCCGGATGGATCAACGCCGAATAGCTCTCCGGCACTTCCACCCGCAAGCGCAATGGGCTGGTCTTCACCAGGGTTGCAACCGAAGTATTCTCCTTGATGTACTGTCCCGGGCTGATCAGCTTTGCGCTGATGCCCCCATCAAACGGAGCCCGGATCACGGTATCGGCAAGCCGCTTGGTTGCGATCTCCAGGTCTGCCTTTTGCGCCCGCAACTGGGCGACCTGTCCATTCATTTCGTCTCTGGTTGCATCGATCAGCGCCTGCCTCGCCTGCAAGGTTTTCTGCAACTCCACCGCCCGCTCCTTCGAGATATCGCCGCTCTGCACCAGCTTCGCCGCAGACTCGTACTTCGAATTCGCATCCTCGTAATTCGCTTGTGCCTGCCTCATGCCGGCACTGGAGCTCGGGTAAGGATCATCCGGACTCTTCATGCCCAGTCGTGCCGAAAGCTGCCCCACGTTTGCCTTGGCCCGCTCCAGTTGCCATTCAAATTCACGCCGGTCGAGCTCGGCAATCACGTCGCCTTTCTTCACGAGTTGCCCAAAATCCACGCGAAAGTTCGCAACGCGACCGGGAATTTCAAAGCTCAGATTCACCGTCTCGTCCGCTTCCAGCGTTCCCGTCACATCGATCGATTTATCGAGTGTGCGGGCAACCGCCTGCTGCACGCGAACCTGGATTTGCTCCGGTGCCTGGGATGTTGCCGTCTTCGGCGCTTCCTGCCTGTTTGCGCAGGCGGAGAGAAACAATAATAGTGCCGGGGAAATAATGTACAGCGATTTCATAATTATGTTTTGCGGATCCCATTCAAAAAAAGTTGAACCGATAGGTTGACCATCTCTTCACGGCCCACCCCTTGGCAGATCGCCGATCGGAAGAGAATGGTGGATTGACAATACTGGCCGATCATCCCGCAAAAGGCTAATGCAGCCCCAAGCGGATGAATCTCCGTGAACGCGCCTTCGAGCACGCGCTTCTCGATGTAGCCGACAACGATGTCGATAAAAGGTTTGGCCTGTTTGTCGCTAAACTCTTCCATGAGTTCGTGGCCTTCCAGATTCGAGAATAGCTTCAGGCGGATCAGTTCTGGCTTCGTTTCGTGCCACCGGATCATGGAGTTCGCCAGGTGAGTAAAAAACTCGTGATCGCCGCCCAAGGCAGCCTTGCGGCTCAAACCCTCCAGCGCATCGTTGTAGCGCTGATCTTTCGACTCTTCGATGATCGCCGTATATAGCTCACGCTTACTCGGAAAGTGTTGATATAAAACGGGTTCACTCACCCCAAGGCTGGCGGCGAGTTCGCGCGTCGTTACTCCGCGAAAGCCCCTCTCGGCAAAGAGCCGGATCGCGGCGGCAAGGATTGCGCTACGTCGATTTTCACTACTGAGTCGAGTTGAGACAGCCATAAGCTAGCGTTTACTAAGTTAGCAGGCACTAGCTACGCATCGCAAGATTCAAAAAATGCTCAGCCGTCGCTCATATTTGCAGTTCCGGTTTGGGCAAACCGCCCAAAGTACTTTTCGGATCGGCTTTTCAACCAGAAATGGACTCGAACATTCGGGACAGCGCTCGGTCAGCGGCTTGTACGTGGAGCTGAACGTGCAGCGCGGATAGTGCGAACAGCCGAAGAATGGCTTGTTCTCCCTGGAGTGTTTCAAAACGATTTTTCCGCCGGAACAGCGGGGACAGGCGATAGGCTCCACAGACATGCTCAGATTCCGTTGTACACTTTTCGGTAGCCGGACGGATGCGGAATATTTGCGGGTGAACCGGACGGCAACTTCTTTAGGAACGGTTTTATAAGTAATGGCATTGAAGTCACTGGTCATCGTCGAGTCTCCAACAAAAGCAAAAACAATCACGAAATTCCTGGGCAAAGATTACATTGTGCGGGCGTCGATGGGGCACGTACGCGATCTTCCGGAGAACGCTTCTGAAATACCGGCAAAGCTGAAGAAGGAATCCTGGGCCAGACTCGGCGTCAACGTCGATCAGGGCTTCGAACCCGTCTACGTCGTTCCTAAAGCGAAGAAGGACCAAGTCAAAGAACTTCAGGACCTGCTCAAAACTTCCGATCAACTCTTCCTCGCAACCGACGAAGATCGCGAAGGAGAATCGATAAGCTGGCATCTGCGCGAAGTACTCAAACCCAAGGTCCCGACCAAACGCCTTGTCTTTCACGAAATTACCAAAGACGCGATACTCCACTCCCTCGAGAACGCCCGCGAGATTGACGAAGATCTAGTCCGCGCTCAGGAAACCCGCCGCATCATCGACCGGCTCTTCGGCTACGAAGTGAGCCCGCTGCTCTGGAAGAAGATGGCACCCGGCCTCAGCGCAGGCCGGGTGCAAAGCGTTGCCGTCCGCTTGCTGGTAGAGCGGGAACGCGCCCGCATCCGCTTTCGTAGCGCCGCATTTTGGGGTGTAAAGGCGAAGCTGTCCAAGCCCGGAGCCGAGCCATCGTTTGAAGCGGAATTGCTTCAGCTCTCCGGCAAGCGCGTCGCGACCAGTAAGGATTTCAATCCCGAAACCGGCAAGCTGGACGACCCGTCCGCGCTGGTGCTGCTCGATCAAGCCGGTGCCGACCGGGTTGTTAGCCTCCTCAAGGCCGGCCCAATTACGGTCAAGAGCGTCGAAGAAAAGCCTTTCGTACAGCGCCCGGCCGCGCCCTTCCTCACCAGCAGCCTCCAGGTGGAGTCCAACTCCAAACTCCGCTTCTCCGCCAAGCGGACCATGCAGGTAGCCCAGCAGCTCTACGAAAACGGCTTCATCACCTACATGCGTACCGATTCCACGTCGCTGTCGCAGGAGGCAATTCGCGCCGCCCGCTCCCTGATCGAAGCGGAATACGGCAAGGAATATTTGTCGCCTGGCGTGCGCACTTACGAGACGAAAGTAAAGAACGCGCAAGAAGCTCACGAGGCGATTCGCCCGGCTGGAGACACTTTCACCACTCCCGACGTCGTGCAGGCGTCTCTCGGTCAGGAAGCCTTCCGTCTCTACGACCTCATTTATAAGCGCACCGTAGCCTGTCAGATGGCCGACGCGCGCGGAACCAACACCGTAGTCCTGGTCGAGGCTGGCGACGCCACCATGCGCGCCAGTGGCAAAACCATCGCCTTTGCCGGCTTCCTCAAGGCTTACACCGAAGAGTCCGACGACGATAATGGCAACGAACAGGATCGTGTACTGCCGAAGATGGCCGGCGGGGACGGCCTGACCTGTCTCGGCGCAGATCCACTTGATCGCGCAACACAGCCACCTAACCGCTTCACGGAAGGTTCGCTGATCAAAGAACTCGAAAAGCTGGGCATCGGCCGCCCCAGCACCTGGGCGTCCATCGTCGAACTGGTGCTGAATCGCAGCTACGCCTTCAAGAAAGGCACCGCACTCGTACCAACCTTTACCGCGCTGGGCGTCGTCGGTTTGCTCGAGCAGCACTTTGCCAACTTCCTCGACTACACCTACACGGCTCGTCTTGAAGACGACCTCGACGCCATTTCGCGTGGCGAAGAAACCAGCCTCACCTACCTCAAGGCTTTCTATTTTGGCGATGCACTTCCGGGTCTCAAGGATCTTGTAGCCCACGGTGAAAAAGAAATCGATCCCCGTATCATCAACGGGTTGCCGCTGGGGGAATGGGAGGGCAAGAAAGTCGAAGTGCGCATTGGCCGCTACGGCCCCTTCATCAGCGATGGAGAACGCCGCGCCAGCGTGGCCGACGAGATGCCGCCCGACGAACTCACCCTCACCAAGGCGCTCGAAATGCTCGAGAATGCCAGCAAAGAGCCCGAGAGTCTCGGCCTGCATCCCGACTTGGGCATGCCCGTCTACCTCAAGGTCGGCCGCTACGGCCCTTATGTGCAACTCGGTGACGGCCGCGATGGCGCAAAGCCCAAAATGGCATCGCTTGTCCAGGGTACCGACCTCAAGGACGTCGACCTCGCGCATGCGGCCAAGCTCCTCAGCCTGCCAAAAAACCTGGGTCCCAGCCCGGATTCCGGCGAAGCTGTCATTGCCGCCAACGGACGATTTGGTCCCTATGTCCAATCGGGCGCTGAGACACGCAGTTTACCCGCCGACCTCTCGCCAATCGATGTCACCCTCGAACAGGCCATGGAATTGATCCGCCAACCCAAGACGCGCGGTCGCGGAGGGATGGCCCGCCAGCAGACTTCCCTCAAGGATTTCGGTGTAAATCCCGCCACAAGCAAGACTGTTAATCTTCTCAGCGGACGCTACGGTGCCTATGTGTCCGACGGAGAAGTCAACGCCACCGTAACCCGCGGCACAGATCCGATGCAACTCACTCCGGAGCAAGCCTTCGAATTGCTCGCGGCGCGCGTCCAGCAGATTGCCGACCAAGGTGGCCCTGAAGCTGCCAAGAAAGCCGTCAAGGGCCGCAGGGCCGCGAAGAAAGCCACAAAGAAAAAGGCTCCGGCGAAAAAATCTAAGGCCGCAGTTGAAATAGAAGTCGAAGAAGTAGAGGTCTAGCAATTCGCCTGGCGATACGCGGCTAAATACCAGACATCCTGGTAACGGCCCTGCTTCAGAATTGCGCTCCGCGCGGTTCGCTCCAGCGCAAAGCCGTTGTTCTCGAAGGCTTTGCGGCTCGCGGCATTGCCTACGAATATCTGCGCTTCAATTCTCTTGAGCCCCAATTCCCGAAAGCCCTGTTCGGTCACTTGGGCAATCGCTTCGCTCCCGTATCCGAGCCCCTGAAACTCCTGGCCTAGCCACAGCCCGATCTCTCCGCCTTCGATACGCAAATCGTACTTCAGCCGGATCGACCCAATCACCGCCCCCGTAGCTTGCTCAAGGATCGTAAAGGATCGCAGCAGGCCGGCTTCAGCCAGCTCCTGTCTCGTCTCCAGCGAACTCTCAAGCTCCGCTTCCGACTCCGGCTCGTCGTAAATCAGCGTGTCGACGACATTGCTGCCTGCCAGGAGTCGAAACAACTCCCCCGCATCGGAAGAACTGAGCGGCCGCAGCGCGATCATTCTCCCAGTCTAATCCTTAGATCCGGCAATTGCCTTGGTCCAATCGCGTCCAATGGTCGGCAAACCAGGTTTCTCGTGCTTCGAGGCCGCTCACCAGTTGGGTATCTGCGGTGCGAAATCACATCGCTCAACTGCGGTTTTTAGTCTAATGCCACACGCGCAGATAGGCCTTCCCTGGCAGTTGCCGAATGATCCCTTCCAGTTCGAGGTCGAACAGAATCGCGATCAGCTCGCTCGTGCTCACCATCCCGTTCTGGTTCAATTTCTGGATCATGTCGTCCAGCGAGAGTGGCGCGTCGTAAGGCAACACCTGAATCACTTTCGCCCTGAGCTGCGCCATCGGATGCTCAAACTCAGATTCCGCCATTGTCGGCAGCAGCCGCTGCCTGCTACGCGATTGCAACTTCTGGCGCACTTCGAGCGGCATGTCGCACAACACATCGCTCGGCTCCTGCACCAATCGCGCCCCCTGCCGGATTAACAGATTCGGCCCCCAGCTTTGCTTTGAGGTAATGTTGCCAGGAATCGCAAAGACCTCCCGGCCTTGATCGAGGGCCAGCCGCGCCGTAATCGCCGAACCTGAATACTGTGCTCCTTCGACAATCAAAACTCCACTGCTCAAACCACTCACAATGCGGTTGCGCACCGGAAAGTTCTGCGGGTAGCCAGGAGTCCTCATTGGATATTCGCTCAGGATCAGTCCATCGCGGCCGATCTGCGCGGCTAGCTTCTTGTTCTCCGCCGGATAGATCACGTCCACGCCGCAGCCTAAAACCGCAATCGTCCTGCCCTCCGCGGCGAGCGCCGCCACGTGCGCCGCCGTGTCGATGCCCCGCGCCATCCCGCTGACGATCGTGAGCCCGGCCAGAGCCAGTTCCCGCGCAAAGCGCTCCGCGACAGTGCTCCCGTAAGGGCTGGGGCGGCGAGTGCCAACAATAGCGACGCACGGCTCCTCAAGCAGTTCCACCTTGCCGAGCACAAACATCAACAGTGGAGGATCGTAGATCTGCCGTAATAACGGCGGATAACGGTCGTCGTAAATCGTGACAATCGTCGTGCCGGTCGCCCGCAAAAGGCGCTGCTGTTCCAGTGCATCGTCCATCGCCGAGCCGGCTTCGATCGATCGCGCAACACTCGCCGACAATCCAGCTCCTTCCAGCTCCCTTGACTCCAATTGAAAAATCGCCGCCGGCGATCCAAACTTCTCCACGATATCCACCGACCGCTTGGCCCCCAACTGCGGAGTCATTCGCAGTGCTAGCCACAATAGTTCTTCCTGTTCTGTAATCGGAGCCCTGGAGGGCGCGGGAGCAAGGCTGGGAGTCATTCGTCTGAGTAGTTGTCTTTTGGCAACGAAGTTCTCACTGAAATCGCTTCCATACGCCTGCTGTATGCGATATTCGTTGCATGGCCACGCAAGCTACTTATGACGATGCAAATCTTATTTTGCGCCTCTACGAACTCCGCCGCGAAGACAAAATGCGCGCTGCCCGCGCCTGGTTCGCCAGCTCCTTTCGCCCCAAAACTTTCGACGAAATGAACCAGATGGCCGCTTCCGGCACTCCGGAAAACGCGCAAATGCGTCAGGTGACCAGCTACTTTGAGATGGTGGCCAGCTTCATCAATTCCGGTGTTCTCAATAAAGAACTTTACTTCCAGTCAGGCGGGGAACTTCTGCTCACCTACCTCCGGATCCGCCCCATCCTGCCGGCCATGCGCGAAGCGTTAAAAAATGCCCAGGCGCTCAAAAATCTCGAAACGGTGGGCGAAGACTATCTCGCCTGGTTCGACCAAAAGGGGCCAGGGGCCAAAGACGTGATGGTCGGACGCATGTCCTAGGGACACGGGAGTACAGTTCAGTGAAGCAGGAGCCAGAGTTTTTCGGCGAGACGGAGCTTGACCTCGTCTACATCGCAAAAAAGCTGCGCGAGGCGCTTCCCCTGGAAGAGGCCCTCAGCGCGGCAGGTATCGATTATGCAATTGAACTGGACACCTACCGCGGCGGACTTATCTTCCAGACGGAACGCACCGGTGCCTTCTTTTTCGTGCTCCCTGAAAAAGTTGAGGCCGCAAAGGATATCCTCCGCGGCCTCAAACTCAAACCACATGAAATGTAGTGCTTAGTTTCCGGCGTCCTTACGCGCATTTTTGAGCGCGAAGGTTACGATGTTACTCACCTGGAAGCTCTGCGCGATCGTCAATTGCATCCTTGGGTTAGTGTCGAGGTCCGTATTCAATTCCAGGTGTATCTCGTAGATCCCGATCAGGCCCAGCTTTAGCCCCGCAAACAGCACGTTCGCAGTCTTGCCACCGGCAATGGAAGAAACAAACTCGAGTGGCTCATTAATTTCCGGGCCGTTGTAGCCTATACCCGTAAAGACGTTATTGTTTGCCGCCTCCGGGAAAATAGCGCCCAATCCCGTAGCAAGAATCACCAGAGTTTCACCAGGTACTGCCGGATTCTCGTCCGTTACCCGCGAGCCCGCGACATTGGCGCAACACAGCTCATTGTTGAACGCCGTCAGAATTACGCCGGAACTGTCGTTGGTCTTTACTGCCAGAGGAGTGCCGTTACCATCCGGACCAAGCTTCCTCGACTGCAATCGCAACCGCGTGTAATAGCCACTGGGGAACGCGATTACTTCAGGATCGCCGTTGCCGCTGTTAATTGCCTCAACTAGTTTGTCGCGCAGTGTATAGTTCGCCTTCGAAAAATCCTGTGCATCTACGTCGCTATCAAGCACTTTATACGAGTAACTGCGGCCGTTGATGGTCACCGTCGCCAAGTCGTCTTTTTTCGCCGTACCATCAATCGAAATCGTCGCCGTAGCTGAACTCGAATAGTGAGTCACGATGCCCGTGCGGGGGTCGGTTCCCGCTTCCGCGAAAATGCCCGGATTCTGCAAAATGATTGGCACTCCAACGGGAGCGCTGAAACTGATGCGGCCATCGGAGAATTCCGCGCGAATCCATGCATTCGCGCTGGTAGCATCCCTCACTTCAACCGGAACTTGCACCGTAATTTGTGTGGGTGAAACCGATTGAATCGGTGAAGAGATGCCGTCGAAGAACACTTCCACGCCTGCCAGACCGCGCGGCCATTCCTTCGCATCGAGCGGAACCGAAGCGCTTCGATCGGTAAAGTTCTCGCCGAATATCGTAACAATGGTGCCAGCGGCGACCTGCGCGGCATCCTGCCCGCCAGCTAGAGTGCCGGTTCCAGCGGTTACCAGAGTTTTGGCTGTTTCGCCCTCTTTTACTGGCGCAACCTCTGCGACGTAGGACACGGAATTACCGGGCTCGCCCGCCGTGCGGGATGTCAGCACCATTACAA
>JBKJSR010000641.1:0-10655 GCA_046594355.1 Bryobacter sp. | reverse complement strand
GCTTCGAGCGACAAGCGCAGCCAAGGTTTGGGGACGTAGGCGATCTTGAGGGGTAAGGATGGGTGTTGCGTATCCTGGCAGGTGAAAGAGAAGCGGTGGCGGCTTTTGCCATGGACTTCTGCATCCACAACTATTTGGCCGGAATTGTTTTGGCGTGTGGAGTCGAAGCGGAGGACGCGGTCCCCGTATTGATAATCAGTTTGAATGCGGTTTGAGGGGCCGAACGCCGCGTCGGCAAGGACACTGAGGAAAGTCTTGGCGGGGTTTGCGTCGCGGGTACCCTGCAGGCAGACAGTTTCGCAGATGGTCGCCAGACGGCGGCGCATGAACTGACGGAGCGTGGAGAAATTTAAGCCGCCGGGGAGGGGGGCTGCATAAGTTTTGGCATAGCTGGCCTGGCCGGCAGCCAGGCGGCCCTCGACGGCGCAGCAGTATTGCGTTTTGTCTTTCGAGTTGGCAACGAGATTCAAGGCAACGTGATTGGGCGCGGCGTCGGGAGCGGAAGAAATGAAGCCGAAGTAGTGACTGGATACGAGAGAAGAGCAGGTTTGAGTGAGTTCTTCTTCGAAGTGGCCGATTTGGAAGATGCCACGTGTGCGTTCTGGAATGCTGGCACCACCAAATTCAAAGGCGATGGTCTGGCGTCCTTCGTAGGCTTGCACACTCAATTTAGCGAAGCCAAAGCCAACATCCTTGCGGGAGAAGATGGTAAAGCCGAGGGGAGCGATGGCGACATCAATGCGGTAGTGAGCATGAGTGGTCTGAGTATCGGGGAGGGCGGAAGCCAGCGGCGGGCAAGCGAGAGCCAGGGGGAGAAGGAGGAAATCCCGGCGAGGTAATGCCTGAGTCACGAACCGAGTTTGACGGGGATTATTTACAGGGCAATTTTCAAGGGATGAAAAGCGTGTTACAACTCAAAACAATATGAGTAAAAATGTTTGGGGCTAGACGCCGCTGGAAGGACAGGGACGAACGGGCATGATGCGACTGGACCGCGTGAAGCTGACCGGATGGGAGGATGAGGTTGCGGCGGAGATGGACCTGAGCCTGGTCGTCGAGGGTGTGGCCGCGCTCATGAGGAAGCGCAGTTTAGGGCGGAAGCTGACAGGTGCGGGGATTTCGATAAGCGGGAGCGGCTGAGGGAAGACTATGGGAAGGCTGGGCTCCGGGGATGAGAATGCAGCTTGTGGGGTGAAGAAAGAGACGGGTCTGACGGGGCCAAGGCCGCGGGTCCAAGGCGAAAGGGTGCGAAGGAGCAGTGCGTACTGGGGTCTCGGTAACGGACCGAATTTGACAGGGATCATAATCAACTCACTACTACCAGTTTAAACAAAACTGAAAAGCGGTGTTTCAGGCGTCTTCGCTCGCTTCATCATCGCCAGTCAGGAAGACAGGTTCTTTGCCTTCGGCTTCGAGACGCATGTCGAGAGCGATACCGACCGACATGGCTTCATCGCGATTGAGACCGCCTGCTTCTTTCTCGATGCGGGTATAGAGACTGCGGACACGGCTCGCCGAAATATCGGAGGGGACGGCCATCGAGTAAGCGAAGATGGCGTCTTTGCGGAGTTCCTGATCCATCATCAGGTCGCGAAGCTTGCCAATCGAGGTGACGTCACCACAAACACCGGCACCGCGAACAGCCTGGCGGCGCACGGCTAGATCTGGATCGTCGAGAAATGAGCCAAAGCGGGTGGTGTAGCTGGTTTCGCGGGAGCGCCACATGGCGTGAACGGCATCGGCTCGGGATTCGGGATTCGAGAGGAACTCGTCGACTGCATCGCGCAGAGCTTGGGGCTCGATGCTCTCGGGAAGAAGAGTGATGAGGCTGGAGGCGCGAATGGCCAGCGGCTGGGATTTATCATTGAGCATGGATTCTCCAAGCTGGCGGACTTCTTCGATCTGATTCAGGCGGGCGAGAGCACGGAAGGCAGCGGCGCGGACGGGAATGGATGCGGAACTTGAGGCGAGAGCGAGGAGAGGTTGCGCGGCGGAGGCGGGTAATTCGAGGTCTTCGAGAACATCGAGAGCCTCAAGGCGGGTGGCCTCGTCTTCGTGCTGCGTCGCAAATTCGACGATCTCGTCATCATTGAGGACTTCGAATTCGGGACCGAGGGTATCGGGGTAGTTTTCCAGGCAATCCTGGACAGGATCAATGATTTCTTGCGGTTTGTTGCGGAGCTGTTCGAGAGCGAAGTCGATTTCGCGATTTTTGCCGAGTTCCGTGGCCAGCTTTTCGAGGGGGGGGATTCCGGCGGGATCGCCATAAAGACCTAGCAACATGGCACCGTCTTCCATGTCGAAATCGAGACGTTCGAGGATGATCTTGAGAATTCGGGAGTCGCGGATGCCGATGCCGGCCATGAGGAAGGCGACTTCGCTGGAGCTATCTTCTTCGAGTTCGCGGTAGACCTCGACGAGTGCATCGACGGCGGCGGGGCCGGCGGCTCTGGTGATGCGGAGCATGCTCTCGGGAATCTCGGTGTGGCCTTCGCGGAGTAGTTTGACGACGTATTTGAGGGAGTCCGGGCCAGGAAGATGGGCGAGGAGGTTGAGAATGTCTTCGTCGAGTTCGAGGCGGGAGTTCTCCGGGGGGTTGGCACCGTAGGCGACCAGAGCAGGGACGGCCTCTTTGGGACGGCCGATAAGCGCGGCGACGAGGCGCTGGTCAAAACCGACGCGACCGAGACCGGCCTGTTCGAGAATCTCCGGGATGGGGGCCGCAGGAAGTTGCGAGGGTTGCAGAATCATTTAGTAAGTAGCTCGTCCGCCGCTGGCGTCGTAGGTTTGGGAAGTTACAAATGAAGCATCCGGGCTGGCGAGAAAGTGGACGACAGCGGCGATTTCTTCGGGTTCTCCGGTGCGGCGCATGGGGATGCGCTGAGTCATGTAGTCGACCTGTTCGGGAGTGAGCTGTTCGAGAATTTTGGTGCGGACGACGGCGGGGCTGACACAGTTGACACAGATGCCGTCGAGGGCGACTTCCTTGCCTAGCGACTTGGTGAAGCCGATCAGGCCGGCCTTGGTGGCTGAATAGGCACTCATGTTGGGGTTGCCTTCTTTGCCGGCGATGGAAGCGATATTGACGATGCGGCCGTACTTGCGTTCGCGCATGAAGGGAACCGTGGCACGGCAGAGATAAAAAGGGCCATTCAGGTTGACCGCAACGCAAAGGGCCCAGTCTTCATTGGACTGTTCCCATACTGGGGCGGCCTTGCCGGCGACACCGGCGTTGTTGACGACGATGTCGATGCGGCCCGTGCGGGCAATTACAGCGGCAGCGAGTTGGTTGCAGCTCTCGCTCGACGTTACATCGAGCGAGAGTGCAAACGAAGCGTTGGGAAGCGAGGCGGCAACGATTTCACCGGCAGCGAGATTGAGGTCTGCGACTACAACCGTCGCTCCCGCAGTGGCGAGGCGGCGGGCAATGGTTTCACCAATGCCGCCGGCCGCTCCAGTTACGATCGCGGTCTGTCCGGTCAAATCAAAATAAGCCATAGCTTCTCCCTGTTAGTTAGCGGTTAGACTTCCTTGACGATGTTCACGGTAATCACGGCGTCGACGTCCTTGTAGAGGTGGAGCGTCACTTTATGTTCGCCGAGAACCTTGAGCGGTTCGTCGAGGTAAATCTTTTTCTTGTCGATGGTGAAGTTTTGTTTGGCGAGACCAACTTCGATGTCGTTCGAGGTGACGGATCCGAAGAGGTGATCTTCTTCACCGGCCTTGCGCGCGAATTCGAGAGTAACGCCGTTCAGCAACTTGGCGAGGCTTTCGGCGTCCAGCTTGACGGTGGCTTCCTTGCGGAGCCAGCTCTGGCGTTCCTGCTCGACGATTTTCTTGTTGGAATCGGTAGCCATGACAGCCATGCGGCGGGGGAGAAGGAAGTTACGGGCGTAACCGTCCTTGACCTTGACCAACTGGCCGCGGGAACCGACTTTATCGATGTCTTCGCGGAGAATGATATCCATTTACTTAGCTCCTTCACGGGTTGCGAAAGGCAGCAACGCGATGTTACGAGCGCGCTTGATGGCGACCGCCAAACGACGCTGGAATTGGGTGCTGGTGCCGGTCAGGCGCCGGGGCACGATCTTGCCGCGTTCGGAAACATACTGCCGGAGCAGGTTGATGTCCTTGTAGTCGATGTAATCGATCTTTTCGACCGAGAAACGACATACTTTCTTACGGCGGAAGTACTGCTTCTTGTTGACGATGTTCGCTTTGTCGCCGCCGGTGGGGCGCATTGAGGCCGCAATGGGGCGGCCGCCTCTTAGTTCAGCCATGGTACAGGTTCTCCTTTATGCTTTCACTGGTTATTCAGCGGACGTAGTTTTCGCTTCGGCGGCAGGGAGGACGTGTGTGGCCTCCGGGGCAATTTCTGCAGGTGTCGATTCTGCAGGTGTCGATTCTGCAGGTGCGGCGACAGGTGTTGCCGGAGCAACGGCCGAGGCAGGGGTTTCCGGAGCGGTTAGCGCAGGCTCGTTGGGTTTGCCAGGAGCGGGAATTGCGGGTTCCGACGGGAGAGCGGGGGCGGCTGTGCCGGGAACCGCTGCGCCGGGAATCGAGGGGGCGGGAGCGGCAGGCATCGCAGCGATCTGCGGCTTGCGGGCGGCACGCTTTTCGCGGCGCTTCTTGCGCTTATCCACCCATTTCATCTCTTCGTCGAGACGAACGGTGAGGTACTTGATTACAAGGTCGTTGACGCGGAGACGGCGTTCAATTTCCTTGATGGTGATGCCGGATGCTTCAAAGCGCACCAGGATGTAATACCCTTCGAGATAACGACCGACCTGATAAGCGAGCTTGCGGGTGCCCCACTTTTCAACGACCTGGACGTTACCGCCGTCCTTCGAGATCAGTTGTGTCATCTGTTCAACCAGCGGATCGACCAACTCGTCGGTCGAGTCGGGTTTTACGATAAACAGTTCTTCGTAAAGTCTGAGACTCATTTTTCCTCTTCTATTGAACCTTGGGCGCGACGATTGAAGCTCGTCATGGCCTTTTCGGCGCCTTCGGCAAGTATGGTCTCGATGCCGGACGAAGCTTCGTCCAGCCAAAGATCCACATCGGCACGCATGCTTTTGGGAATACCCGCGAGCACAAAGTGCCTGGCTTTATCGCCCAAAACGATGGGCCCGCCGCCAAGCGGAGAGCCCGGATTGATGCCAAGCCGGACTCGGGTAAATTCTTCCGTACGGAGAGTAGAGATGATGGATTTCATCCCGTTGTGTCCGCCGGCGGAGCCTCGCGACCGGATACGCAGGTTACCCCACTCGAGCGCGAGCTCGTCTAAAACAACAATCAGATTGGCCGGCAGAAGCTCGTACTTATCGAGGAGCTGCTGGACGGCAGGACCGCTGAGATTCATAAAGGTCAGCGGCTTGGCGACAATGACGCGGTCGCCCTTCACGTCTCCAACCCCTACCAGCGACTGGCATTCGGGGCGGGAGATCCGCAGACCGTTTCGCAGAGCAAAACGGTCTACAGTCAAAAACCCAACATTGTGCGGGGTCCACTCGTATTCGGGGCCAGGATTGCCAAGACCGACGATGAGCCAGGAGCGCACGAGAACAATACTTACTTCTTCTTGGCGGCAGGGGCCTTAGCGGCCGGAGCTTTGGCGGCTGTGCCTTTGGCAGCGGGAGCAGCCTTGGTGGCCTTGGCGGGAGCGGCTTCGTCCTTCTTGCCCTTCTTGGCAACTTCGGGCTCAGCGGATTTGGCTTCGCCTTCGACAGCGGCTTCTTCCTTAACTGCGACGACGTGAGCGAGGACCAGTTCGGGATCGGAGAGCAGCTTCATGGAGCCCATCATGGCGATGTCCTTGCCGCGGACACTTTCGCCGATCTTGAGGGCAGAGACGTCGATGGTGAAATGCTCGGGAATGTCATCAGGGAGCACTTCGATTTCGACATCGCGATTCACCAGCTCGAAGTGGCCGCCCTGAAGCTTGACACCGACGGGTTCGCCAGTGGCAAGGACGGGAACCTTGATGACGATCTTGATGGTGAGATCGACGCGCTTGAAATCGATGTGGAGCAGGTTGCCCTTGATGGGATGGGTCTGCCAGTCGAGAATGATGACTGGGGTGACTTCGCCCTTGAGGTCGAGGTTGAAAATGGTGTTGTAACCCGAGGAGGAAAGAAGGATTTTCGAGACCTCCTTGGGGCTGACGGTGAGAGCAACCGGAACGCCGCCGGTGCCGTAGAGAACGGCGGGGCTTTTGTGCTCGACGCGCAGGCGGCGGGCGGCGTTCTTGCCGCGGGTTTCGCGGGTTTCGGCTACGAGAGTAATATCTTTACGCATAAAATTCTGCCTCTAGTGGTCTTTCTGTGCTTACTCAAAAAGTACGCTGATCGATGTTTCGCCATGGATGGAGTCGATGGCCCGAGCAAGGAGCTTGGCCACGGAGAGAACGCGGATCTTATCGCACCGCGCGGCTTCCGGACTCAGGGGAATGCTGTTAGTAATGACGACCTGCGAGAGATACGGGGAATCCGTAATCCGCTGGACCGCAGGGCCGCTAAGGACGCCGTGGGTGGCGCAGGCCTGAACGCTCGCCGCACCGCGGCCGACGAGAGCTTCGGCGGCTTTTACCAAGGTGCCGGCGGTGTCGATCAAGTCGTCCACGAGCAGGCAATTGCGGCCTTCGACATCGCCGATGATATTCATCACTTCGGCGACATTGGGCTGGTCGCGACGTTTGTCGATGATCGCAAGGGGGGCCTGAAGACGTTTTGCGAATGCGCGGGCACGTTCGACGCCACCGGCATCCGGAGAAACGACAGTCAAATTTTCGGTAGGGTGAGCCTTGAAGTGGTCGAGCATGACCGGAGTAACGAAGAGGTGATCGACCTGAATGTCGAAAAATCCCTGGATCTGGGCGGCATGCAAGTCGAGGGCGAGGACGCGATCGGCACCGGCGCGTTCAATGAGATTGGCGACGAGGCGGGCGGAGATGGGAACACGGGGCTGGTCTTTGCGATCCTGGCGGGCATAGCCGAAGTAGGGGAAAACGGCAGTGATACGGTCTGCGGAGGCGCGCTTGAGGGCATCAATGATGAGGAGCAGCTCCATCAGATTATGGTTGACGGGGGAGCAGGTGGGCTGAATAACGAAGACGTCGGAACCGCGAACATTTTCGTGGACCTGAATCCAGGTTTCGCCGTCGGCGAATGTCTTGACGGAGGTGCGGGCCAGCTCGACGTCGAGATGGGCGGAAATCTCCTGCGCAAGGGCGGGGTTCGCAGTGCCGGTTAGTATTTTGATGCGGTCAAATCGCATGGCGCAAAGTGGTCTGTGGCTCGTTCCGTTCGCATAATTCAAGACCGGGGCGGCCAACTAGCGCCATCCGTGAAGGATGATAAAGCTGTATGCCAGGCACGCTTGTAATGGCGGCGGCCGATCCCTTGAAACTGCTCCAGGCGGATGACCGTCGCGTGCCCCGATAATTCGGCTTTGAGCTGAGCTTCCGCCGCTGCCGCAGCTTCCGCAGACGCGTAAAGTCCAAACAGAGTGGAACCGCTCCCCGACATCATTGCCGGATGGGCTCCCGTTGCCGTGATCTGGTCCAGAAGGATTTGAAGACTGGCGTGCTGAGTGAACGCTACGGGCTCAAAGTCGTTTTCGCAAAAGCCCGCCCAAACTGCGGGCGGCCGAATCTCATGCAAACTGCGCACAAGACTGCGAAACCTTTTCATTATCGCGACTTGAGAGGGCTCTGTCAATGCGGCCTGGCTGGGACGGTTGAGGGCAAGGTAGGCAGCGGGAGTGGAGATGTGGAGGCCGGGGGCGATCAGAACACCGTGGATATTGGGCTGATCGGGTAACGCTTCGAGAATTTCACCGCGTCCGGTGGCGAGGGCGGTGCCGCCGAGGAGGAAAAAAGGCAGATCGGAACCGAGCTGGGTGGCGAGGTGGTGGAGGGTGGTGAGAGGAGTTGGATGATCGAGCAAGGCGGGGAGGGCGAGGAGGAGGGCGGCTGCGTCGGAGGAGCCACCGCCGAGGCCGCCGCCGATGGGGATGCGCTTGGCGATGCGGATGTGGACCTGAGCGGTGATGCCAGCAGAGCCGAGAAAAAGCCGGGTGGCATTTGCGGCAAGATTTTCGCCCGGAATCTCCGTATCGCTTTCGACTTCGATGGAAGTTTTAGCGGCGCGGGTGGCGATGACGGAGAGTGAGTCGGCTAACGAAATGGTTTGAAAGACAGTCGCAATTTCGTGAAAGTTGTCGGGCCGTTTGAAGAGAACCTTCAAGCCGAGATTGAGCTTGGCGAAGGCGGGCAGCAGAGGCATTAGTAGTGGAGGAGGCTAAAGATGTCGTGGCCTGCGAGGTGCCGGCGGCCATTGAGGAAATCGAGTTCGATGAGGAAACCGAGTCCTACGAGCGAGCCTCCGGATTGAGTGACGAGGTTGGAGACGGCCTTGGCAGTGCCTCCGGTGGCAAGAACGTCATCAATGATCAGGACGCGTTGACCGGGCTGAATTGCGTCTTCGTGCATCTCGAGGGTGTCAGTGCCGTATTCGAGAGCGTATTCCAAGGTGCGGGTTTTGTGAGGGAGTTTACCGGACTTGCGGACCGGCACGAAACCGGCACCGAGAGTATAAGCCAAGGCGGGGGCGAAGAAGAAACCACGGGCCTCGATGCCGACAACCGTATCGATTTTGGAGTCTTTGTAGCGTTCTGCGAGGGCATCGAGGATGCGCTTGAGGCCGGTGGGGTCCTTGAGCAGGGTTGTGATGTCGTAGAAGTTAATACCGGGCTTGGGGAAGTCTGAGACTTCGCGGATCATGGATTTGAGGTCGTTCATCGGATCTGGAATCCATCGTAGCGAACCAGATCGGCAGCCTGCTCGTCGACAGTGCGGACATCGGCGAGCATGGGGCCCCGGCGGACAAAGCCGGACAGGGCATCGAGTGTCGCCGATTCGCCGACGGCGTGAACTTCCACCCGGCCATCGGCGAGATTTTTTGCGTAGCCGGCGAGGCCGAGCTTGAGAGCGTGTTTCTGGATGTAGTTTCTGAAGCCGACACCCTGAACCCTGCCGCCGGCAAACCATCGACGTGCGGTCATTTAGACATCATAAGCGGAGATAGGGCTTCGACAGCGAAGACCGGCTCCCGGTCGCGGCATCGTGAAGGCAGCGTAATATTCAAGCGGTCGTCGTACCAGGGTGGAGATCCACGGGGTAAAGCCGAATCACAGATCTGCCGATGGAATTAGCTGAAAAGGATGGAGTTGGATGACTAAGGCGAGGGTGCCCGATTGCTTGACTTGTCCGAAACGAGGCGTCAAACTTGCAGAAGATGCGGTGGACTGCCCCGGCTTTGGAGGAGATAGGATAAACATGCGAATCAGCGTTGCAATATTGATATTTTTTGGCTTGGCGGCCCAGATAGAGGCCCAGATGGGCGGGGGCGGCGGCGGGGGAGGAATGGGCGGATTCGGGGGGCCTGCGGTGATGGGCCGTGGAACGGGTTCGGGAACCGGACAAAGGGGTGGAGCCGATGCGGGGATTGGTTTTTTTGCGGGGGTTCAGGGGTCTTACGACAACGGGCTGACAGGGCTGAGCCTGAATAGCAATGGGCAGGTGACCAGTGGAGCATCATTAGGGGTGGACGGATATGCGGGTGTTTTCGGAAGCAAGCGGATACGGAGAGGTAGTTTTGGAATCAATTATGTGGGTCACTACCGGCACTACACGAAGATAAGCAATTTCAATGGTGCGGATCAAAATCTGGGCATTTATACAAACCGGCAGTTGACGAAACGGTCGACGCTGTCCTTCAACGCTTCTGGCGGAACTACAAATCGCCCCTTTGGAATGCCGATGTTTGGATTGAATATCGATCCTACGGGGGGCGGACTATTTGCGCCGAATGCGGAGCTTTTTGACAATCGCATCTATTATGGCAGCGGCGGATTAGAATATGTTCTGCAAAAATCCGCACGGCTTTCGTATGGGATGTCCGGGAGCGGCTTTTTTACGAGGAGAACCGGAAACATACTCTTTGGAGTAACTGGCGCGAGTGCAAACGGCAATGTGGCATACCGCATCAGCCGACGGCAGACGGTTAGTGTGGCGTACCAATTTTTCATGTTCAATTTCACTCGCAATTTTGGAGACAGCTACGGGAATGGAGCTCAGCTTGGATACTCAATCCAGATGGGCAAACGGGTACAGTTTGCCTTTCAGGGAGGAGCTATGCGGCTTGAATCCCTGGGGCTGAGATCATCGCAGCTCGACCCTGTGATCGCCGCGCTGATTGGAGTTTCGACGGTGCAGGAGGTTTTTTACAGTACGTCCTATTTGCCAACAGGAAATGCGTCGCTGACATTTCAGCCCAACCGGCTCCACAGCTTTAGCGTGAACGCCGGAATAATGGCCAGCCCTGGAAATGGAGTGATCAACACTTCGAGAATGACCACTGCCGGCGCAAGCTATAACTACACAGGCATCAGAAATCTGGGAATCAATGTTTCGAGTTTTTATACACGTATGGCGAGTCTTGTCGGCGACAACCAAAGCTTTGAATCGATTCAAACGGCACTTGGTCTGAACAGGCGGATCAACAGTCAACTGTTTGCGTCGTTCAATTTGGGAAACCGCCGTTTTTTGCAGTCAAACACAAATACATTCCAGCGTAATTCTAATTTCGTAG